>CATKHE010000127.1 GCA_949747935.1 uncultured Eubacteriales bacterium | reverse complement strand
CTGGAGCCCGACCTGAACATGGCCTCCACCCTGCTGATGCTCAAGGACCAGATCCCCAAGAAATCCAAGGAGGCCGCCCGGGCCTACATCCGGAAAATCGTGGAGGAGATCAACAAGCTGCTGGAAAACGATGTGCGCCGGGCGGTGACAGCGGCCCTGAACCGCCGGGCCCACTCCCCCCTGCCCTCCGCCTCCGCCTTGGACTTCCCCTATACGATTCGGAGAAATTTAAAGAATTATAACAAAGAGTTGGGTTCGATCATCCCGGAACGGGTGTGGTTTTTCGACCGGGCAAGCCGGGTCAACCGCTGGGATGTGATTCTGGACATCGACCAGAGCGGCTCCATGGGGCAGTCCATCCTGTACTCCTCGGTGATGGCCTGTATTCTGGCCTCCATGTCCGCCGTCAACACCAAGGTGGTGGCCTTCGACACCCAGATCATGGACCTGACCCCCCTGTGTGCCGACCCGGTGGACCTGCTCTTCGGCTTTCAGTTGGGGGGCGGCACCGACATCGCCAAGTCCATCGCCTACTGTCAGGAACTGGTGGAGGCTCCGACCAAAACCCTGTTTTTCCTCATCTCCGACCTGGACGAGGGGGGCAACCGGGCGGGCCTGCTCCGCCGGCTGGAGGAGCTGAAGGCCTCCGGCGTGACGGTGACGGTTCTGCTGGCCATCGCCGACGGGGGCAAGCCCTACTACGATGCCCAAACCGCCCAGCGGGTGGCCGCCCTGGATATCCCCTGCTTCGCCTGCGCCCCGGAGAAGCTGCCTGAGCTGTTGCAGCAGGCGCTGACCGGACAGCTGCGGCAGTAAAAAATCGACCGCGCCGGAAAAAAACTCCGGCACGGTCCAAAGGGTCAGCTCCGTGCTTTCACGGCCTTGATCATGGCCTCAGCCTCAGCCCGGGTCACCGTATCCCGGGGGCCCAGGCGGCCCTCTGCGGGAATCAGACCCTGCTGATGGGCCCACACCAGGGCCTGCTGAGCATACAGGGAGATCTCCCCCGCGTCGCTGAAGCCGGACAGGCCGGGATAGTCCATCAGGATGGGGCTGCCGGCCCATCGCCAAAGAATCACCACCATCTGTTCCCGGGTCAGGACATCATCGGGTCCCGCCTTTCCGTCCCCATAGCCGCTGATCAGTCCCTCGCTGCTGGCCCAGCGGATGGCCTCTCCATAGCTGGCCGCTGGGTCCACGTCGCTGAATTCCATGGCGTAATTGACCACAGGACTGCCCTGGGTGGTGTGCAGAAGGACGGCGAACCCGGCGCGGGTCAGCGGCTCCTCCTCCCCCCGGTCCAGCACCATAATGTGCTGGGCCCAGGTCTGTCCCGGGTAGGACAACGCCACATCGCCATACCAGGCCATGACATGGCTTCCGGCCCGGAGCTCCTCCGGCCCCACCGCTCTGTCTTCCCGGCAGGCGGACAGAGTGGTCTTCTCACTGGTATAGAGGAGCAGCCCCCCGTTGCTCGTGGTGATCCGGAGGGCTCCCTCACTCTCCTCCACGGCCTCCACCCTGTGATATTGGGCACAGCCCACGTCCTCCGGGACATTGCGCACCACGGCGAAGGCGGCGGACTGAGGCGGGAGGGAGCGGGTGGAGACGGGGCTGTGGAACACATAGAGATATTCCCCCGCCGCCACGTCGGACGGATCGCTGGCCGTCCGGTTTCCGCTGTCGATCCAAGCGGTCTCGCCGGACACCTTCATCACAAATTCACCTGACCGGGGGGAGGCCATGTACAGGCCGGAAATGGTCCCATCCGCTTCGGTGAGGACCTCTTTCACCTGGCCGTAGTACAGCAGGCTCTCCGGAAGGGCGGAGGTCTCTCCCGCCGCCCCGGCGGCCGGCGCCCCCAGGGCGCACAGCAGAGCGCCGCTCAGGGCCAAGGTTATCAATTTTCTTCTCATACTGTATTGCTCCTTTCCATATGACAGATGTGTGGTCCTTTTCATTATTTTAGACGAACATCTCTGGAAAAAGTTCCCGCTCCGGCAAAAATTTACCCGCTGGAACCCGGCGCGCCTCCAACGAAGATCAGAAAGAAGGGAATCATCATGAACAAAACCATTTCTCTGGCGCTGAGCGCCGCCTTGACTCTCAGCCTGCTGGCCGGCTGCGGCGGGAAGCAGGACGGCCCGTCCCCGGACGGCTCTCCGCCGGCGGACAGCGCACCATCCTCCGCCGCCGGCTCCCAGCCGGAGCAGGGCGGGGCCGCCCAGTTGGGCTCGCTGGCCTCCTTCACAGCGGGCACCCTGGACGGCGAAACCTTCACACAGGACGACATTCAGGCCAAGGACGTGACTGTAATCAATTTCTGGGCTCTGACCTGTCCCCCCTGTATTATGGAGCTGCCCGATTTGGCGGAGTTCTCCAAAGCCCTGCCCGACCATGTGCAGGTCATCACCGTCTGTCTGGACGGCAGCGGAAACGAGGAGACAACGGCCGCCATCCTGGAGGAGGCCGGCTTTGACGGCGTGACCCTGATCTCCGGCAGCGGGGACCTGGCGGCCCTCTGCGGAAACCTGATGTACACCCCCACCACCGTCCTTGCGGACAGCGAGGGCAATCTGGTGGGAGAGGCCATTATCGGCTCACCGAGGGACCTGGCCGGGACCTATCTGGCGGCGGTAAACGCCGCTCTGACGACCGGCGGAAAGGCGGAGATCAGCCTTGAATCGTAAATTTATCCCCCTTGTCAGATACAGCCTGCTGGGATTGGCGGCGGCCCTGACCGCCGTCGGCCTGCTGCGCCAGGAACATCTAGAAGTGATGGGAAAGGCGGTGAGAATATGTCTGGAGTGCATCGGAATCGGATAGTCTCCCGGCAAAGGATCATTCAGCTCATTTCCGCCGCTCTGCTCAACGGCTATGCGGCCGGCTTCCTAAAGGGAAAAATCTTCACCGGCGGGACAAAGGCCGTCTGCGTCCCCGTCCTCAACTGCTACTCCTGTCCCGGCGCGTTGGGGGCCTGTCCCAT
Organism: uncultured Eubacteriales bacterium; assembly: GCA_949747935.1. Next base: position 6,701 of record CATKHE010000127.1, on the reverse strand, counting down.
CGGCTCCCTCCAGGCGGCCGTGGGCGGTGTCAGACATCACTTCCCATTCTATGTGCTGGGCCTGCTCACCCTCTTTGGGGTGGTCCTGGGTCGGGCTGTGTGTGGCCTGCTGTGCCCCTTCGGGCTGGTGCAGGACCTGCTCCACAAAATCCCCGTTCCAAAGCGGAGGGTCCCCAAAAGGATCGACCGGCCCGCCCGATTTCTCAAATATGTTGTCCTGCTGGTACTGGTGATCGGCCTTCCGGCCTTCGCCGTGACCGGAACCGGGATTACCCCGCCCTATTTCTGTCAGTACCTCTGTCCTGCCGGAACACTGGAGGGGGGCGTCCCCCTGATGATCGCCAACCCGGCCCTCCGGGCGCTGGCGGGCCGGCTGTTCCAGTGGAAGGTTCTGGTCCTGATCGCCGTTGCGGCAGCTTCCATGTTCATCGGCCGCCCCTTCTGCCGGTACCTCTGCCCCCTGGGCGCGTTTTACGCCCTGTTCAACCGCTTCAGCTTTTACCAGATGAAGCTGGACGAGAGCCGATGCGTGGGCTGCGGGACATGTGAGCGCGCCTGTCCCATGGCGGTAGAGGTCACCAAGGACATCAACAGCGGCGAGTGCATCCGCTGCGGGAAATGCCGGACGGTCTGCCCCACAGGGGCGATTACAGCCTGCCGGCCCGCTGGACAGGGCAAATCCACGCAGGCACAGTGACTGCGTGGATTTCTTTTCGGGAATTTCAAATATGGAGCACGTACCGCTTCCCCACAATATACTGCCGGCCCACAAACACGGGCTGACAGTTGTCATCCAGAAAATAGATGTTCATATAGAACAGCGGCTCTCCCACCGGGACCTCCAGCAGCTGAGCGCATTCCGGCGAAGCCCGCACGATCTCCACTGTCGTATCTGAGGTATCGCAGATGTTGATTCCCTGGCTCTTCCGCAGGACCTGAAACAGAGAATTGTGTTCCAGGTCCTCCCTCTGGAGGAATTCAAACCGGTCCAGGGGATAGAAGTTGTTCTCCAGCTGAATGGGCGCCCCGTCGGCCAGATGGAGCCGCTGAATATACAGCAGGGTGGCCCCGGATTCCAGATTCAGGAATTTGATCTCGTCCTGCCGGGCGGGCACCTGACTGCACGCCAGCACCCGTACCGAGTGGACTTGCCCGTTGATCCGGCACACGTCGGAAAAGCTCATGGTGTTGTTTCCAGGCAGCTTGCGCTGAAGCTTGGCCCTGCCCACATAGGTCCCCTTGCCCTGCTTCTTCACCAGATAACCCTGGGCGCACAGCTCGTCCACCGCCCGGCGCACCGTAATGCGGCTCACGCTGTAGAGCTCGCTCAGCTCCGGCTCTGAGGGAATCTTCTCCTCGGGCTGATATCTGCCCTCCTCAATGGCGCATTTGATATCCTCCATCAGCTGCTGGTAAAGCGGGGTCAGGGACCCTTCGTTCAAACGCAAAGAAATCTCCTCCCAGAAATGATGTATTTTATGGTTGAATTATATCAGAAATAAATTTTTTTGCAAGCAACATTGCATTTTCCGCTATCACGCATATCCATCCCAAAAACCCCGTCCAAACCCGCATATTAGAACATGCGCAGGCCGCTTTGGAGGAAGTGCTTTCTGTCCTCCTTCTCCCGCTTTTCTCGAAATTCCCAGGTATTATGCCAAATTCACCCCGATTTACCAGCACCACGGACAGAATTCCTAAAAGCCAATTATCTTGACATTTCTCTCTTCAAGGCGTATAATGCGCCCGTAAAGGCAGGGACGTTTTTTCAGAAATTCTTGAAAGGCGTCTTTGCCTCTTTTTGTGGGAATTATAGAACACGAAATACAAAGGAGGGAAACGGTATGACCAAATATATTTTTGTCACCGGCGGGGTGGTGTCCGGCCTGGGCAAGGGGATCACGGCCGCCAGCCTGGGCCGGCTTTTGAAGCAACGAGGGCTGCGAGTGAGGGTACAAAAGCTGGACCCCTATCTCAACGTGGACCCGGGCACCATGAGCCCCTACCAGCACGGTGAGGTCTTTGTCACCGACGACGGGGCGGAGACCGACCTGGACCTGGGCCACTATGAGCGGTTTATCGACGAAAATCTGACGGTAAACTCCTCGGTCTCTTCGGGGCGGGTGTACTGGAACGTCCTGAACCGGGAGCGGCGGGGGGGCTACCTGGGGGGGACAGTGCAGATCATCCCCCACATCACCGACGAGATCAAGGGCAATATCTACGCTCTGGAGGGCACCGACACCGACGCGGCCATTGTGGAGATCGGCGGTACGGTGGGCGACATTGAGAGCCAGCCCTTCCTGGAGGCCATCCGTCAGGTAGCGGCAGAGCGGGGCCGACAGAATGTCATGTTTATCCACGTCTCCCTCATCGTCTCCATCCCTGGCTCCGGGGAACTGAAGTCCAAGCCCACCCAGCACTCGGCCAAGGAGCTTCTCAGCCTGGGTATTCAGCCCGATGTCATCGTCTGCCGCAGCGACGCCCCGGTCTCCCCGGAGATTCGGGAGAAAATTTCCCTGTTCTGCGGCATTCCCCGGGAAAATGTCATTCCCAATTTGACCGCCGATCTGCTCTATGAGGTCCCCCTCATGCTGGAGCGGGAGGGACTGGCCGACGCGGTGGTCCGCCGCCTGGGGCTGATCTGCCACATACCCGACCTCACCGAATGGGCCGACATGGTCCACCGGGCCAAAAACCCGAAGGGGAGTGTGACCGTCGCCCTGGTGGGCAAGTACGTGGCCCTCCACGACGCCTACCTCTCGGTGGCTGAGGCCCTCACCCATGGGGGTATTGAGAATCGGGTGAAGGTGGACATCCGCTGGGTGGACAGCGAAACTGTCACCAATGAAAACGCCGCCCAGCTCCTGAACGGGGCGGCGGGCATTCTGGTCCCCGGCGGCTTCGGCGACCGGGGAATTGAGGGCAAGATTGCCGCCATTCGGTACGCCCGGGAGAGGGGGGTACCATTCCTGGGTATCTGTCTGGGGATGCAGATGGCAGTGGTGGAGTTTGCCCGCCACGTCTGCGGCATGGAGGACGCCCACTCCAGCGAGTTCTCCCGGACCACCGCCCATCCAGTCATCGACCTGATGGCGGGCCAGCGGGGGATCACCGACAAGGGGGGCACCATGCGGCTGGGATCCTTCCCGTGCCGGCTCACCAGCCAGGACAGCAGGGCCTTCGCCGCCTACGGGACACAGGAGATCAGCGAGCGCCACCGCCACCGCTACGAGTTCAACAACGCATTCCGGGAAGCCCTGACCGCCGCCGGACTTGTCCTCTCGGGGCTGTCTCCCGACGAGACGCTGGTGGAGATGGTGGAGTTGCCCGGCCACCCCTGGTTTGTGGGGGTGCAGTTCCACCCGGAGCTGAAATCCCGGCCCAACCGGGCACACCCCCTCTTCCGGGACTTCGTGGCCGCCGCCGCAAAACAAACTTTTTAATGTATTTGTCAAAAATAAGGTCCCCGGAGCCACGGCTCCAGGGACCTCGCTTATCCTTGATTAGGCGCAATACTTGGCGATGGCGGCCTTAATCATCTCGTGGGCTTCCACAATAATGGGCTGATCGCTGTCAGCCAGCTCCAGCAGCGGCGCACGGACGCTTCCAATGTCCGGCCCGCCCTGGAGGCGGATGATCTCCTTGATCACCGCATACATGTTCCCCTGGGTGGAGCACATCTTATAGATGATGCGGCAGCACTCGTTCTGGACCTCACGCCCCTTTTCCAGCTCGCCGGCCTGGAAGCAGCGAAGAATTTCCAGGTAGAGCTCAGGCATGGCGGCGTAGGTCCCGCCAATGCCGCCGATGGCCCCGGCAGCCAGGCCGGACAGCAGTTGCTCGTCCGGACCGTTGAAGACCACCGCACCTGCGTCCCGCCACATCTGGATGTCCTGTACGGGCATGGAGGAGTTCTTCACCCCGATGACGCGGGGGTTCTTCAGCATCTCCTGGAGCAGGGGGACGGACAGCGCCACCCCGGCCAGCTGAGGGATGTTGTAGATGATGAAGTCGGTGTTGGGCGCGGCGTCAGAGATGTCGTTCCAGTACTTGGCAATGCCCTTGGGGGGCAGGTGGAAGTAGATGGGGGGGATGGACGCGATGGCGTCCACGCCCAGGCTCTCGGCGTGGGCGGCCAGCTCCCGGCTGTCGGCGGTGTTGTTGCAGGCCACATGGGCGATAATCGTCAGCTTTCCGCCCACCTCGGCCATCACATTTTCCAGGGTCTCCTTCCGCTCGGCTACGCTCTGGTAAATGCACTCGCCGGAGGAGCCGCCCACATACAGGCCCTTGACGCCCTTCTCCAGCAGGTATCCGGCAAAGGACCGGACCGCCTGGGCATCCACCCGGCCCTCCCTGTCATAGCAGGCATAAAAGGCGGGGATAATGCCCTGATATTTGGCAAGATCTTTCATATCATCGCTCCTTAATCGTCAAAAATTCGCACCTTGAAGACCACCTTGGTCACCGTTTCCGGCTGTTCCAGACTCATCTTGATCCGATGGGCGTCGTTGGGGAAGACCACCAGGAAGTCCCCCGGGGACAGAGACAGCCGGTAGCTGGCCGGACCCCGGTAGGCGTAAAAGTCGTTGGCCTCCGCCCGGTCGAACTCCGTCAGCTCCGCCGGCGGGGCGATCTCCACCCCCTCGGAGCCCTCCGTCATGATGTGGATGTCCAGATATTTTTTGTGGGCCTCGAAGAAGCTCTCCTCCTCCAGGACGGTCTCATAGGTGAAGCGGGTGGCGTACACGTCGCTCCCCTTCAGCTCCACACGGTCATACCCCACACCCGCCAGAAATTCCGGGGTGATGTGCTCCAGCGCCAGGTCCAGGTTAGGGTGAATGCCCCGGTAGGACAGGGCGTCGTTATTTTTTGCGTAAATCATGCTCTTTACCCCTTCACAGCGCCCATGGTAATGCCCTGGGTGAAGTACTTCTGGAAGATCAGGAATACGATGATAATGGGCACAGCGGCCAGAGCGGCGCCCGCCATCAGCAGGCCCATATTGACCGTGGTGTCGTTTTGCAGGGTGGAGATGCCCAGGGAGATGGTGCTGTTATTGCCGCTGGGCAGCATAACCAGCTGCATGAAATAGTCGTTCCAGGAATTGATGAAGGTGAAGATGGCCAGAGCGCCGATGCCCGGCTTGACCATGGGAATCACAATGGTGGAGAAGGTCCGGAACTCGCTCGAGCCGTCCACCCGGGCGGCCTCCAGAATTTCTCCCGGAATGCTCTCCGAAAACTGCTTCATCAGGAACACGCCGAAGGGCCAGCCCACGGTAGGCAGGATGACCGCCCAGATGTTATCCCACATCCGCAGGGCGGAGACCTCCTTGATCAGGGGGATCAGGACGACCTGCTTGGGCAGGGCCATGGCGCACACGATGAGGGAAAACACCAGGGCGCGGCCGCGGAAGCGCTTTTTGGCCAGAGCGTAGCCCGCCATAGCGGCGGTGATACAGGTGAGGATCATGGCCATCACCGCCATAAACACGGTGTTGACCAGCCAGCGGAAGGCTGCGGGGACGGTGGGTCCTGTGGAGAAGAAGATGTCCTTCTGCTCCGGCGAGAACCACCGGCCAAAGGGCACCGCCAGCTGCCACAGGGGAGCGGTGCGCTTGGTGAACAGATCGTCAAAGTTATTCATTACCCACTCGCTGGGCCACCAAACCGGCTTGGGATTGTAGATATCCAGTGAGGGCTTGAACGCGCCGGTGATGATCCAATACAGCGGGAAGAGGAACAGGAGCGCCAGGATGACCAGCATGACGACAGAGAAGATCTTATAGGCCTTTTTGCGCATGGATTCATTAGCTGTTATCATATTTCTGCCCCCCTTACTTTTCTTTCGCCAGGCGGAACTGGACGGCAGACATCAGGCCGATGAAGATAGCCAGCACCACGCCCATGGCGTTGGCATAGCCGAAGTGACCTGCCTGCTCAGTGAGCTTGAAGGCGGTATAATAGATGTAGTACATCACCGTGTCGGTGGCGTGGTTAGGTCCGCCCTGGGTCAGCAGCTGAATCAGAGCGAAGCACTGGAAGGAGTTGATGGTGGTGATGACCAGGATGTACAGGGTGGTGGGCATCATTTGGGGCCACTTCACCTTCCAGAACACCTGCATATCGGTGGCACCGTCTACCTCGGCGGCCTCGATGAGGGTAGTGTCCACGTTGCCCAGGGCGGAGACGTAGAGCACAATGGGCTGGCCCACAGAGGTGGTGAACAGGATCACAATGATACAGCCCAGGGCCGTCTTGGGGTCGCCCAGCCAGTTGATATTCTGCTCGATCAGCCCCGCGCCCTTCAGGGCCGTGTTCAGGATGCCGGTGTAGTTGTCATACATCCAGCGCCACACCACGGTGACGGCCACAGAGCCGGTGACCACGGGCAGATAGAAGATACAGCGGAAGGCAGACAGAGCCACATTATTCAGTTTATAGATAGCGGAACCCACCCACAGGGAGAAGGCGCATACGGTGGGCACGCTGACAATCACGATGATAAAGGTGTTCAGCAGACCCTTTTGGAATATCTTATCCTCAAACAGCGCGGCGAAGTTTCTCAGTCCAACGAACTGCCCAAACATAGCGGTATCGTTCATGTTGCTGGCCGTCAGACTGGTAAAGATACAGATGAACATGGGGATAATGACGAACCCCACAAAGAAGATCAGGCTGGGAAGCATGAACAGG
>CATKHE010000126.1 GCA_949747935.1 uncultured Eubacteriales bacterium | reverse complement strand
GTCAGGTCCACCTCCAGGGTGGGATAGCCCTCGGACTGGACCCGGATGGCGTTCAGCCCGTTGGGGGCGGCGCAGGCCAGCATGTCCATGTCCACGCTGCCGCACAGCACCCGGCCGTGCTGGTGGTCAGTGTGGTTGCCGCCGATCTCGGTGCGGCCGGGGCCACTGAACAGGGCGGCCGGGGCAGTTTCAGCGGGGGAAAAGGTATCCATGAGGGTGCGGACCGTGCAGATGGCCCGCGTCCTGGCGGCTCCAAGACTTGCGTTGCTTTCGTCCAGCGCATAGAGCGCGGCCAGTCCGGCGTCGCAGATCCCGGCTTCCAGGGCCTGGAGCAGTTGCTTGCAGGAGCGCATTATCATCACCTCTACTAAAGTGTAAGATCAGTATAGTGTATTGGGGAAAAAAATTCAACCTCTTCTAATTACAATGTAAATCAATAATAGATTGGGATTGCACTCCAAAGCATATCAAAGCGTTTATTCACTGGATTGATATTCAATCTGCTGTTCAAAACGCGTCCCATATTTGTTCCCTGGCCAGTTTATTCTTTCACATCTCTATCCCTAACTTTTGTTGATATTTTTTGCTCTTCTACCATTAATTTACATTAAGATAAGGGGAACTGCGATCGCTTCTATGTTCCTCAGAAGACAATTTTTCGGCTCAATTCCATTCATATCTGTTATTACTGTTTCTTTCTGGTTATTTTTTCCACCCTTTCATTTTCCTTCATCTCTTCAGGTTTATACTAAAAAACCTCGCTGTCGGCGAGGTTTTTGACAGATAGACAGCGCCGGCATTTCTGTCAGCGCTGTCTACTTTGCTGGCGGGATAATGCAATTGGAATATAAGGACAATATTTGCCGTATCATGAAAGATTCTGCGGCGTTAAAGATAGCAGCTCATTTTTCAGAAGCCAAATCTGACAGACGTTTCATGTCCAGAATGATAATACGGTTTTGCTTTCTGAGCACGATTTTTTCGCCGGACAAAAACTGGAAAGCCTTGGTAACTGTCACACGGCTGGTGTGGAGAAGGTTGGCGACATCCTGATGACTAAAGCGAATGGAGATCTTGATTCCCTCCGCGGTCTCTGTACCATATTCCTGTACCATGTCCAGCAGGATCCGGGCGATTCGCCGCAGGGCGTCGGAGGAGGATTGGGACAGCAGACGGTGGACCTGCATGGAATTTTTTTTGCACAGAATTTTCAAAACGGTCTGGGTTAACTCTGGAGAGGCCTCCAACCGGGAAAAGAACGTTGGAATTGGGATTGCGTAGAGGGAGGAATCAACGATCGCGAAGGCTGATGTGGTATGAGGGGTGTCCAAAAAGCAGGAGCGTTCGCCGAACAAGGCTCCCTGCTCCGCGATATAAAGCTGAAGCTCCATTCCCGTCTGAGAATATGTCGTAATACATACCCTCCCCTTTTTTACCACATAGACGCTCTGTGGAATATCTCCCTGATAAAAAATCGGTTGCTTGTGCCGCAGGTGCATCAGGCTCTGATTTGCTGTCAAAGGCGCGAGCTGATCCGGGTCCAATCGGAGCCACAGGGAAGTCCCGGCGAATTGCATAAAAACCCCCTTTTTTCTATATGAGAATCAGCCTTCCAAACAAAATGGAAAGAGTGTTATTTCTTTGGAATTGACATAAATATTTTATAAGATATATTATAACACAAAAAATTTATTGAAAATTGATATTTAAATGTCAGCGAGCGAAAATTGTCGTTTTAACCAAAAAGAATTTTCTCTTTTGAATCGATTCTGTACATTAAGCTTTGACCTGTAAAACGGTTTACAGAATTGAAAAAAGAAATGTGATATGTTAGTCGCACAAAAGGACAGTGGATATGCCCTGTTACACTGTTAATTTGGTATAAATTTGAAGAAACAGGAGGAAATCATTATGGCTGTTGATTTTGAGGCGATCCGGAAGCGTGAGTGGCCTGTACTGGAGACCATGACATTTCTGGATGCGGCCTGTGTCAGCTTCGCTCCCCAGCGCTCGGTACAGGCGCTAAAGGATCTGGCCGACTTCTCCGCCCGTCAGGACGAGGCCAACTCCAGCGCCCACCATATCGCCATGGACAGCAAACGGAACAAGGCCTATGAGGAAGCGCGCAGGCTTTTGAACGCCGATCCGGAGGAGATCGCCCTGGTAGAGAGCACATCCCATGGTCTGAATATTGCGGCAAACGGTATTGAACTGAAGGATGGAGACAACATTATCACTACGAACCTGGAATTTATCCAGGTGGCCCTTCCCTGGTGCGTCATGCGCAAGGAGAAAAACATTGAGATCCGGGTGGCCAAGACTGCGGACACCCGCTTCACCGCCGCTGACTTTGCCAAATTGTGCGACGACCGTACCCGGATTATCGTGCTGTCCACGGTGGAGTGGTGCAACGGCTGGCGGATGGACCTGAAGGAAATCGGCGATTTTTGCAAATCCAAGGGAATTTTCCTGGTGGTTGACGCAGTTCAGGAGTTGGGCATCAACAAGCTGGATACCAAGCAGTTCCATGTGGACATCCTCACCGCCGGCGGGCACAAGTGGCTCAATTCTCCCTTCGGCACCGGTGTGCTCTACATCAATAAGGAGACCCTGCCCAAGCTGAAGAGCGTATATCACGGTTATTTGAACACCAAGGAGCCCCCCGAGGGGTGGGGCGGCTACTGGGAGAACCCGGCGGCGTCCTCAGTGAACGACTGGGAGTTTGATATGACGGCCCGGAAATTTGAGATCGGCGGCACCTCCAATTACCCCGGCGCCGTAGCTCTGGGAGAATCTCTGGCGCTGGTCAACGAGATCGGCATTGAGAACATCCAGGCCCGTGTAGAGGAGCTGAGCTCCTATTGTATGGAGCAGCTGGAAGCAATTGGAGCCACAGTTATCACACATAAGGATCCGGGCCGCCGGGCCGGTATTGTCATCGCACGGATTTATGAGGACCTGGATACCGAGCGGACCATCCTGAAAAAGCTTCACGCGCGGAAGATCTTCGTGGCCCACCGCTTTACCGATTATGTGGGCGGATTCCGAATTTCTTGTCAGTATTTCAATAACCATCAGGACATTGACGCCCTGACTGCCGCCCTGAAGGAGTTGATTCAGGAGGTTGGCCGTACGCCCGACTACAAAAAACCCTGGTAAAAGGAGGAATTTCTGTGGCAAAACTGGATTTGACGTCCAACATTACTTTTCTGTATTTCAATGATCTCCCCAAGGCGAAGGAATTTTTTTCCGAAACTCTGGAGCTGCCTGTGGCCTATGATCCCGGCTGGGCCTGCGTTTACCGGCTGAAGGACAAGTCCTTCCTGGGCGCGGTGGATAACGCGTCCGGATCCATCCAGGTGGATTCCACTAGCAGTGTTCTGGTCAGCCTCACAGTGAGCAACATCCATGAGGTTCATCAGGCGCTTCAGGGGGCCAAAGGGGTAGAGGGTCTGTCCCCAATCAAGCAGGTGAAGGATATGGCGCTGGAGTCATTCTTCTTTACCGGCCCCGAGGGCTATCACTTCGAGGTGGAGCAGTTTACCTCCGGTGAGCTGCAGCAGCTGTTCTGACGGGGGAATGCGAGATATGTATGAGCAGAAAGTGATTGATCTTGGACTTGAAATTCCACAAGTGGCCGCTCCTGTCGCCAACTACGCCCCCTTTGTGGTGGAGGACGGCTGGATCTATATCTCCGGGCAGCTTCCCCTGGTGAAGGGTCAGCTGGCTTTCGCCGGCAAACTGGGGCAGGATCTGGAACTGGAGCAGGGCTGCCAGGCCGCCCAGATCTGCGCACTGAACTGTCTGGGGGCCATGAAGACGGCCCTGGGCTCGCTGGACCGGGTGGAGCGGATTGTAAAAATCAGCGGCTTTGTCAACAGCGCGCTGGACTTTACCGACCAGCCCAAGGTGGTCAATGGGGCTTCCGATTTATTGGGAAAGGTGTTTGGCGAGGAGTGCGGCGTTCATGCCCGCAGTGCCGTTGGGGTGGCGGCCCTTCCCCTGGGCGCCTGCTGCGAGGTGGAATTGATTGCGAAACTCAAGGATTGATTCCACCGCACCCATTGGCATCCTGCTGTTCGCAAGTGCGGGCGACCGAATCGTAGGAGATCCGGGGGCTCCGGGCACATTCCCCTTTCCTGTTCGGTATGGGGTGGTGTCCGGGAGCTATCGGGACCTGGTGCAGGGTTCGCCGGAGGCCTGTCAAAGGCTTTGTGACGTGGCGCGTCAGCTTGAGAGCCAGGGCGTGTCAGCTATCGTTGGAGACTGCGGGCTTATGGCGCTGTATCAGTCAGAGCTTACCGCATGTGTCAAGGTTCCCGTTATTTCCTCCAGCCTGGTGCTTCTCCCTCTGGCCCAGGCGCTGATCCGGAAGGATAGAAAGATCGGCATCATAACGGGACATTCTCAGCTGCTGGGCAGCCAGCATTTGCTTGGGGCGAAGGCGGATCCCTCCCGCCTTGCCATTCAGGGGATGGAGGACCAGCCGCACTTCCGGCAGGTGGTGCTGGAGGGAAAGTGTCCGCAGAGCTATGACCTGATGGCGGACGATGTTCTGCGAGCGGTGGAGCAGCTGCTCCTCCGGGAGGAGAACATAGGAGCCATCCTGCTGGAGTGCAGCAATCTGGCCACATTCGCGTGGGAGGTCTCGAAACGGTATGATATTCTGGTTCTGGACGTGAATCTGGCAATTCAAATGCTGTATTTAGGAAGAAATCCCGTTCATTATCAAAACATATAACAGGAGGTTTTTAACATGCGTTTTCTGGAGTACGAGACCTGGCGGCTGAAAAAGGATATTGATCCCGCCGCCTATGACAAGATCATTGCCGACTGGTTCCAGTTCCTGAAGGACAACTATGAGGAGCTGTTCCCCGAGTGGGTCAGCGCCAGGTATTATCGGGAGACGGACCGGGAGGGCAGACCCACCGGCAAGTTTATTATGATCTTTGAGTACGACGATATTGAGGGACATCACGCCTACAAGGAGCGCCGCAAGAATTGGGACGGCCCCTATGAGGCCTATAAGAAGGTGGACCCCTATCAGGAGTTCTTTGACTTGGAGACGGTTACCACCGACTATTGGCAGCCCCTGGAGACCGACAAGTGGGCTCAGTTTAAGTAATGGATGAATCATCAGACTGTTAGCCTGATCGTGAGAAACATTCATATTGGAGGAGGAAAACTATGAAAAAGATTCTTTCATTGGTGCTGGCCGCCGCCATGGTCATGTCTCTGGCTGCCTGTGGTGATAAAGGCAAAACATCTCAAAGCGGCGACGATTCCGGTAGCGGACAGGGGACGACAGCCAAGGACACCCTGATTATCGGTCACTATGGCGACACCCCAAACTTTGACACCCACAACAACCTGAACGATAACGGCATGCGGATCAACCTGTCAGTGTATGACCCTCTGGTCCGGATGGACAACACCTCCTATGAGATCAAGCCTTGTATCGCCGAATCCTGGACTATCTCCGAGGACGGCAGAGAGTACACCTTCGCCATCAAGTCGGGCGTCAAGTTCTCCGACGGCACGGATATGACCATTGACGATGTGATCTTCTCCATGGAGCGGGGCATGGAGATGCCCATGGCCGTTCCCAGCTTCGCCCGGGTGACCGGCGTTGAGAAGGTGGACGACAGCCATGTCAAGCTGATCCTGGACGGTCCCTACCCCGAGTTCCTGTTCGCTATGGCCCTGCCCACCGCCGGCATCCTGTCCAAGGCCGCCTTCGAGTCCATGGGTGAGGAGGCCTATGCCCAGAAGCCCGTGACCACCGGCCCTTATCAGGTGAGTGACTGGAAGGTCGGCGAGCAGGTCGTTCTCAAGGCCAACGAGTATTACCACATGGGCGAGGTTCCCATCAAGAATGTGGTGTATCAGGTGATCGCTGACGCGAACTCCGCCGTTTTGGCGCTGGAATCCGGCGACATCGACGCTTATGTGGATGTGCAGCAGAGCAGCTTCGGCCGGATCAAGGAGAACAAGAATCTGGTCCTCCACACCGGCGAGGCCTTTGGCATGAACTTCATCCAGCTCAACTGCTCCATCCCTCCCTTTGACAAGCTGGAGGCCCGTCAGGCCATGGCGCACGCCACGGACAAGGAGGCCATGCTGTACGGTATTCTGGACAACGTGGGCACCATCGTGGATACCTTCGCGACCCCGGGCTATCTGGGCTATACCGACGATGTAACCAAGTATCCCTATGATCTGGAGAAGGCCAAGGAGCTGTTTGCCCAGGCCGGCGTCAAGGAGGGCGACACATTAGAGATCATCCTCTACGGCACCACCACCTCCAAGTTTGCCCAGGTGCTTCAGAATTCTCTGCGTGAGATCGGTATTATTGCCCACATTAACCAGATGGAGCGTTCTGCCTTTGACGCCACCGCGCTGGAGGGTTCAGCGAACATCATTGTGGACGGCGGAACCTTCACCGCCCCTACCATTGACGAGGTCCTGTATACCTTGGTCCACTCCTCTCAGATGGAGATCCGGAATTACAGCAAGTACAGCAACGCCAAAGTGGACGAGCTGCTTGACACGGCCCGGATCACCCTGGACGAGAATGAGCGCGACGCAATCTATCAGGAGCTGCTGATCAAGCTGAGCGACGATGTTCCCTCGATTCCCACCATTTGGAACACCAAGAACATTGCCGCCAACAAGGATTTGAAGGGCGTGGCTTCTAACCCCTGGTCCTTCTACAACCTGTACGAATTTAGCTGGAGCTAACCCGTTAGGCGATGGTACCATAAAGGCAACCATCGCCTCTTTAAAAAATTGATATGCCCCCTGATGAGAAAGGGAGTATAGGCCCAAGGAGGGATGCCTATATGTGGAAATATATACTTAAACGCCTGGCATTAATGGTGCCTGTCATTGCTGGCGTATCGTTTATTATCTTTACGATCATGAGCTTTATGCCTGGCAATCCGGCGCGAATGCTGCTTGGATTCAAGGCAACACCGGAAGCCATCGCACAACTGGAGGAGGAGCTTGGCCTGAACGATCCGATTCCGGTCCGGTATGTCAACTATATGAAAGACGCGCTGCGGGGGGATTTCGGAAAATCCTGGAGCAGCAGGAACCCTGTGGTGGAATCGATTGCGGCCCGTTTCCCCACCACACTGAAGCTGGCCTGCCTCAGCGTGCTGTTCGCCACGCTCATCGGACTGCCGCTGGGCATATTGTCAGCGGTGAAGCAGTATTCGTGGATCGATAATTTGACGACGGTGTTGGGACTGGGCTTTATCTCAGTGCCTCCTTTCTGGCTGGGCCTGCTGCTCATTATATTCTTCTCGGCTCAATTGGGGTGGCTGCCATCCTACGGTTCCGAGTCCTGGGCGCATTTTATTCTGCCTGCCATCACCAGCTCGGCCTCCACCTTCGCCACCCTTCTGCGCATGACCCGCTCCACCATGCTGGAGGTCATCCGGCAGGATTATGTGACCACCGCCAACGCCAAGGGCGCGAGCAAGCGGCGGGTAATTTTCAAGCACTGCCTGCCCAACGCCCTCATCCCCCTGATCACCGTGGTGGGCGTCAACTTCGGCGGTATGCTGGCCGGGTCTGTGATCACCGAATCGGTCTTCGGCATGTCAGGAATCGGCAGCCTTCTGGTCAATTCCATCCGTTCCCAGGATGTTCCCACTGTTATGGCCTGTACCCTGCTGCTGGCAGTCCTGTTTGGTCTGGTAAACCTGATGGTGGACATCATTTATGCCTTTGTGGACCCCCGCATCAAGGCACAGTATCAAAAGTAAGGAGGTGGTATCATGACGGGAAGAACCTTGGAAACATCCCCTGCGGCGCCGAAAAAGCGTTCTCAGTTGGGGATGATCTGGCATCAGCTGGTCAAAAACAAGCTGGCTGTTTTGGGCATGATCATTATTCTGGGTATTATTGCAGCGTCCTTGCTGGCTGGATTGGTGGTGGATTATGATACCATCATCATCCACGACTTGAAAAATAAGAATCAGGTGCCTAGCTTGGCCCACTGGTTTGGAACAGACAGCTATGGGCGTGACCTTCTGATGCGCATTATCTATGGCGCGCGTATCTCCCTGTTTATCGGCTTTGTGTCGGTGCTGGGCGGCATGGTGCTGGGAGGCGCTGTGGGCGCCATCTCCGGCTTCTATGGCGGGATGACCGATATCATTGTGATGAGATTTATGGATATCCTGATGTCGATTCCCTCAACCCTGATGGCTATCTGCGTGGTGTCCGCTCTGGGACAAGGTGTGATCAATCTGCTGCTGGCCATCATGATCTCGCTGATTCCGCAGTTTGCCATGATTGTCCGCTCCTCCGTGCTGACCATCAAGAACAGTGAGTTTATCGAAGCGGCCCGGTGCGGCGGCACCTCCACTGCCCGGATTATCATCCGGCATATCCTGCCAAACGCCATGGGCCCCATTATTGTGCAGGCGACCCTGGCCATGGGCGGCGTGATCCTGACCGCCGCCTCCATGAGCTTTATCGGCCTGGGCGTACAGCCCCCTGATCCCGAATGGGGCGCCATCCTGACGGAGGGGCAGGAATTCATGCAGGACTATCCCCACCTGGTTATTTTCCCCGGTGTGACCATTATGCTGGCGGTGCTGGCCTGTAACTTCCTGGGCGACGGCCTGCGGGACGCCCTCGACCCGAAACTGAAATAACGGAGGTGGATGTGTTTTGAGCGATATTTTATTGGATATCCACAATCTGGAAGTCAGCTATGATACAGAGGATGGCATTGTCCGGGCGGTTAACGGGATTGACCTTCAGGTCCGCAGAGGCAAAACCCTGGGGATCGTGGGAGAAACCGGCGCGGGCAAAACCACCACGGCGAAAAGCATTCTGCGTCTGCTCCCGGAGCGTACCGGGAATATCCGTTCCGGCGAGATCATTTTTGACGGTGAAAACCTTCTTCAGCTGCCCCTGGAGGAGATGCAGCAGCGAATCCGGGGAGAAAAAATATCCATGATTTTTCAGGATCCCATGAGCAGTTTAAACCCGGTAATCCCCATTGGAGAGCAGATTGCCGAGGTGCTGGAGCTCCATCAGAAGAACCGCAGCGGCAAGAGAATGTTCGGCAGGGGGAAGCGGGATGCGGAGATCAACCGCAGGGTGGATCAGATTCTGGAGATGGTGGGGATTCCCACTGAGCGCAAAAATGAGTACCCCCATCAGTTTTCCGGCGGCATGAAGCAGCGCGTGGTCATCGCTATGGCACTGGTCTGCGAGCCTGCTCTGGTCATCGCCGACGAGCCCACAACCGCCCTGGATGTAACCATTCAGGCCCAGGTTCTGGATATGATGGAGGACCTGAAACACCGGTTTAACACCTCCATGCTGTTGATTACCCATGATTTGGGTGTGGTGGCCCAGACCTGTGACGATGTGGCTATTATGTACGCCGGCGAGATCATCGAGTATGGCACGATGGAGGATATATTTGACCCCAAGCTGCCCCATCACCCCTATACTGTGGGACTGTTTAATTCTGTGCCCCGTCTGGACGACGAGGCGGAGCGGCTGGAGCCTATTCCGGGTCTGATGCCTGATCCCACCGACCTGCCCCAGGGATGCAGATTTCATCCCCGGTGCCTCCACTGTATGGAGCAGTGCCGGGCAGAGTCCGGCATCCTGTATCAGGACGGAACTCACCGGATTTGCTGCCGCTTGATGGAGGGCAAGATGTCCCGTGCCAAGGAGCGGATCAACACAACAACAGCGGAGGAGGCATGAGCGATGGCGGAAGCTTTTATCCAGGCAAACCACCTGAAAAAATATTTCAAGACCCCCAAAGGCATGCTCCACGCCGTGGACGATGTTACGCTGTCCATTGAAAAGGGGAAAACGCTGGGCATTGTGGGCGAATCGGGCTGCGGCAAGTCTACCTTAGGGCGGCTGATGCTCAACCTGCTGGAGCCCACCTCCGGCGAGATGCTGCTGGATGGACAGAATATCTATAAGCTCCGCTCGGCCCAGATGAAGAAAATGCGTCTGCGCGCCCAGATGATCTTTCAGGACCCCTATTCCTCTCTGAATCCCCGCATGTCGGTCAGCGAGATCATCGCCGAACCCATCATCGCGAATGGTCTGATGAAGAACCGGCAGGAGATTCAAAAGCGGGTAGAGGACCTGATGGACACCGTTGGACTGGCTCAGCGGTTTATCAACTCCTACCCGCACGAATTGGACGGGGGACGCCGCCAACGGATCGGGGTAGCCCGGGCGCTGGCCGTCAACCCCGACTTCATCGTCTGTGACGAGCCGGTATCCGCCCTGGATGTATCCATCCAGGCTCAGATTTTGAATCTGATGATGGACCTTCAGGACCAGATGGGCCTGACATATGTATTCATTACCCATGACTTGTCGGTGGTCAAGCACATCAGTGATGAGATTGCTGTCATGTACCTGGGGCAGTGTGTGGAGCGGGTGCCCAGCAAGGAGCTGTTCCGCAACCCCCTGCACCCCTACACCAAGGCCCTTTTGTCAGCTATTCCAATTCCGAGCCTGTCCTCCCGTGGGATGAAGCGGCAAATCCTCACCGGTGAGGTGCGAAGCCCCATTGAGCCTAAGCCGGGCTGCCGCTTCGCGGCCCGGTGTCCCAACGCCACAGACGCGTGCAAAGAGCATGCATGCGATCTGAGGGAGGCGGAACCCGGACATTTTGTGTCCTGTGTACTTTACAAATAGGGGGCGGAGCCGTGTATAGACAGATACAGACCTATTTTCAGGAACACCGGGAGGAGCTGCTGGAGGATATTATGATGCTGGTTCGCATCCCCAGCGTCAACTCCCCTCCGCAGGAGGGAGCCCCCTTTGGTACCGCCTGTGCCCAAGTGCTGGATGCCGCGGCGGACATGGCTCGAGCTTATGGCATGAGCGCGCAGATATTGGAGCACAAGGTGGCTGCGGTGGATCTGAACAGCTGTCCTGCTCAGTTGGATATCCTGGTTCACCTGGATGTGGTGCCCGCCGGCGACGGCTGGACCGTGACCGATCCGTTTGACCCCCTGCTTCAGGATGGGAAGCTCTATGGCCGGGGTACCAGCGACGACAAGGGCCCCGCTGTGGCCGCTCTCTACGCCATGCGGGCGGTGAAAGAGCTGGGTATTCCCCTGAAATATAATACCCGACTGATTCTGGGCGCTGACGAGGAGACCGGCTGCCGGGATACCGATTGCTACTACAGTCATTTTTCTGAGGCGCCCTGTTCCTTCTCTCCGGATGGGGAGTACCCGGTAATCAATCTGGAGAAGGGAGGCCTGTATACCAGCTACGAGGGAACCTGGGATGGAGACAGTCCTCTTCCAAGAGTGTGTTCTGTAGATGGCGGAACCGTGGGGAACGCTATCCCCGGCAAAGCGCAGGCGGTCACGGAGGGGTTGGAGTGGGAAGAGACAGTCCGGCTGGCCCGGCAGGTGGAGGAACGTACCGGCGTGACATTCGGCCTCAGCAGAGACGAGGATCGGATTGTCATCCAGGCCAAGGGACGCGGAGCCCACGCGTCCACCCCCTGGGAGGGGTGCAGCGCGGTGACTGGTCTGCTGGAGCTGCTGATGGAGCTCCCCTTCGCTCCCTGTGAGGGACTGAAGCGGCTCCAAGGGCTGGTACAGCTGTTCCCTCATGGGGAATTCTATGGCAGAGCCGCTGGAGTGGCTCAGGAGGACGCCCTCTCCGGCAAGCTGACTCTGACCTCCAACGTGATTCATTACGGGGGGAATCACATCAGCGGACGTGTGGACTGCCGGGCCCCCTTATGCGCCAACGAGGATAATGTGCTCCACGTTCTGCGTGAGAACATGGCGGCATGGGGGCTGTATCTCCCGGAGGGATGCAGGATGATCCCGCCTCACCACGTCCCGAAGGATTCCCCCTTTGTCCAGACCTTGCTCCGATGCTATGAGCAGGTGACAGGGGAACAGGGGAGATGTCTGGCTATTGGCGGCGGAACCTATGCCCACTTCCTGAAAAACGGCGTGGCCTTTGGCGCTTGCCGCTTGGGAACAGATTACCACATTCATGGCCCCAATGAGTATCTTGTCGCAGATGAGGTTGTCCAAAGTGCCCAGCTGTTCGCGCTGGCCATTGTGGAGCTGTGCGGAGAAAAATAAGATT
>CATKHE010000125.1 GCA_949747935.1 uncultured Eubacteriales bacterium | reverse complement strand
TAAGCAGAAGGGTGACGGTGTCCCCCGGCTTGAAATCGCCGCAGGTATTCCAGGCGCTCTCTAAAACCTCAAAGGTATCCTCTGATGCCGTGATGGTCAGGGGGGTCTTGGTGTTAGGGACGGCGCTGCCGTAGACGCAGGTCAGCCGCAGGTCAGACACCACCAGGGTATTGGTCAGCTTGTCATAGGTAACCACGTCGTAGGGCTTGATGTCGGACAGGCGGATGGGCTGCCGGTTTTTCACGATGGTGAAATCAGAGGCTCCGCCGGTGAGCTGATGGAAGGTAGCTGCGGTTGCGGTATTCATGACCACTACGGCGTCCGTTGTGGTCTCCGTGGAGCCCAGCGCGGCGTAGACAGCCTTCACCTTGCCATTTCTGGAATACAGGGTGACCCGGGTGCCTGACACCAGACTGGTGAAGGCCTGGCTGTAGTCTTTGCCCTCACCGGCGGCGGCGGTGTACACCTTCGCATCCGAAGCGATGGTATACTGCCGGCCGTCGCTCCCCTTCACGTAGACGGCCTGGGCATTTCCGGACAGGGTGATGGTGACCGCCGTACTGTCATCCGGGATAAAGGTGACGATTTTGCCCTCCTTTGTCACCATATCTCCCCACTTTCCTTGGAGGGCCATGGGGTTCCCATCCCCGCTGACGGGGAGATAGGCATCTGCGCGGCCTTCACCGGCAATCAGAATGGCCCCCTTGGAGGTCCCGTCGTCAGTCTCCACATTGACGGCCAGGACGATGGCGTCATCCACAGTGGAACCAAGGGACTTGTAATAGGCCTCGCCTCCGGAGGTCTTGCACTTCAGGGCGTTGACAAAGAGCTGGGCGGCCTGGGCCCGGCTGATGCTGTCATAGGCCCCGGCACTCAGGTCGCTGGTGAGGCCGATGGAGGCGGCCAGATCCAGATAGCCCTGGGGCCACACCGCGCTCACCTGCTGGTCGGAATAGCCCAGCGCCCGGAGGAGGATGGTCACTGCCTCGGCCAGACTGATCTGGCTGTCAGGCAGGAACAGCCCGTTGCCCACGCCGGAGACCAGGGGGGTCTCCTTCTCCTCCCCCGTTCCGGCGGAGGCGGCCAGATTCACATATCCCCTGGCCCAGTGGGTGCTCTTCACATCGGTAAAGATGGTCCGGGTGGCGTAGCGCTGGACCTCATCCTCCCGCTGGAGGAAACGGATGGTCATGGCGCAGAACTGCGCCCGGGTCAGGGTCCCGTTCGGGTCAAACATATTGCCGCCGGTGCCGTCCACCACGCCCATCAGCCGCAGGATGTCGGCGTTGACGGCGGTGACCGGGTCGCTCACGTCGTCGAAGGAGCCGGGGGCCGCCCCCGCCGGCAGCACGGCCAGCGAGACCATCAGTGCCGCCGTCAGCAGAGCGGCAAGAAGTCGTTTCGTTTTCATCATGTTCACGCTCCTTTTTATTCTGCCCGCAGGGCCACCACCGGCTGAAGGCCGGAGGCTTTCACTGCCGGGTACATGCCGAAGATGATGCCCAGCACCACCGAGAAGAGGAAGGCCCCCAGCACGATGTTCTGGTCAGGCCAGAGGATCATCCCGTCCAGGATAAACTTCCCCGCGATCAGCGAGCCCATACAGCCAATGATAATGCCAAGGATGCCGCCGATGCCGCAGATGACGGCGGCCTCGATCAGAAACTGAGCGATGATGGACCGCCGCTCGGCGCCGATGGCCTTGCGGATGCCGATCTCCCTGGTGCGCTCGGTGACGGTGACCAGCATGATGTTCATAATGCCGATGCCGCCCACGATCAGCGAGATACAGGCGATGCCGCCCATCACCATGGTCTGCATCCTGGCCTGGTCCTGCCTCTGCTCCTGCCATGTATTATTGGTATTTGCCCGGCCGTAGCCATTGCTCTGGTTTCCATTCTCGTCCATGGGGAACATACCGTCCAGGAAGCCCTGCACCCGGGCGGTGACCTCGCTGGTGGCCTCGCTGGAGGGGCACTTGATCTTCCAGGAGTCGATGGGCTGGTTCCGGTTCAGGGTGCGGTTGACGCTGTAGGGCAGCAGGACCACGTTGTCCACCTCCTCCCAGCCCTCGGTGGCCTTGGACTGATACCAGCCGACGACCAGATAGGGCAGGCCGTTGATGGTGATGGTCTCACCCACGGGGTCGGTATAGTTGAACAGCTTTTCTTTGATGCCGGCACCCAGCACACAGACGTTGTTCTCCTTCTCAATGTCCAGGAAGGAGAGCTCCCGGCCGCTGGCCAGCTCATAGTTGTTGCAAACGCCATACGATTCGTTGCCCAGCACCACCTGGATCATGTCCTCATAGCTCTCCCAGTTCTGGGTGGAGAAGGCCTTTCCGCCGTAGCGGATAATCATCTCGCTCCACAGATTGATATCGGGAGAGATGCCGGTCACCAGGTCGCCCAGGGTGGCCACATACTCGTTCAAAATGGCGTCCATATCCTGTCCGGTATAGGAAAAGGCGTATACGTCCACCTGGTTGTTGCCCAGCATTTCCATATAGGCCATCTGCTGCTTGTTCTGCCCGGCCACCACCGAGACCATGATCACCACCGAAGCCACGCCGATGATAATGCCCAGCATAGTGAGAAAGGACCGGGTCTTTTTCATGGCGATGGACTTAAAGGCCATTTTAAAGGCTTGGGTCAAATTCATACCGCCGCCTCCTTCAGCTGCTCGTCAGAGACGATTCGTCCGTCCGTCAGGCGCACCCGGCGGCGGGCCTGGGCGGCGATGCCGTCGTCGTGGGTAATCAGGATGATGGTGGAGCCCTCCCCGTTCAGCTCCCGGAGGATCTCCAGCACGTGCCGTCCGGTTTTAGAGTCCAGAGCGCCGGTGGGCTCGTCGGCCATGATGATGGGGGGGCGGGTGGCGATGGCCCGGGCGATGGCCACCCGCTGCTGCTGACCGCCCGACATCTCGCTGGGCCGGTGGTGGGCCCGGTCGGCCATGCCCACCCGCTCCAGGGCCTCCATGGCCCGGTCCTCCCGCTCAAAGACCGAGATGCCCTGGTAGATCAGGGGCAGAGTCACGTTCTCCAGAGCGTCCAGCTCCTGAATCAGGTTGTACCCCTGAAAGATGAAGCCGATCTCCCGGTTGCGGATGCGGGCAAGCTGACGGTCGCTCAGGTCGGTGACCTCGGTGCCGTCCAGCAGATAGGTGCCGTAGGTGGGGATGTCCAGACAGCCCAGCACGTTCATCATGGTGGACTTGCCCGAGCCCGACTGGCCCACAATGGCCACGAACTCCCCCCGGTCAATGGTGAGGGAGACCCCGTCCAGAGCCCG
>CATKHE010000124.1 GCA_949747935.1 uncultured Eubacteriales bacterium | reverse complement strand
GTCTGTAAGCCAGAGGAGTCCATGGACTGGTATGAGAAAATGTGGCGGTACAGCGTGGAGCTCTTCCGCTCCCTGGACATCCCTGTGCGGCAGCTGGAGTGCTGCTCCGGCGATCTGGCCGATTTAAAAGTGAAGTCCTGCGACATCGAGGCCTGGTCCCCCCGTCAGCAGAAGTACTTCGAGGTCTGCTCCTGCTCCAACCTGGGTGACGCTCAGGCCAGAAGGCTGAAAATGCGGGTGAAGGGCGAGAAGGGCACCTACCTGCCCCACACCCTGAACAACACCGTGGTGGCTCCCCCCCGTATGCTCATCGCCTTCCTGGAGAACAACCTCCAGGCCGACGGCAGCGTGAAAATCCCGCAGGTCCTCCGGCCCTACATGGGCGGCCTGGAGGTCATGGTTCCCCAAAAATAAGATCAATAAGGAGAGGCTATTATGGGTATTTTTAATTTCTTCTCCCGGGATGACGAGGACGACGAGGTCCTGGAGCCCTCGGCTCCCCAGCCGTTCCAGCAGCCGGAAAACGCCCCCACGGGGGAACTGTTCACAGGAATGCGGCTGGACGTGATGACCAAGGAGGGGGAGCCTCTGCTCTCCGGCCGGATCACCGAGATCGCCCCCGAGTCCCTGACCATGGGGCGGCTCCCGGGGGAGCTGTCCTTCAAAACCACCAATCTGGGCGTGTCGGTGAGCCTCAGCGGCTACGACAAGCGGCTGATCCCCATCTGCCTCAGCGGCACCGTTCAGGAGTCCTCCCGGACCGTCTTTAAGCTGAAGAATCTCAAGGTGGAGCACCACTCCGAGAACCGGGACACCTTCCGCCTGCCCGTCAGCGCCCCTGTTTCTCTGTACCGCCCGGAGGACGAGCGGCAGCGCAACCCCGAGAGCTGCACTCTGATCAACATCAGCACCGGCGGGTGCTGCGTCCAGTCGGAGTACATCCATATGGAAGACGAGGTGGTCCGCATCCGGGTCAAGCTGGAGGACTACGCCCCTCTGAACTTTCTGGGGCAGATCGTCCGCTGCGTGGAGCATGCCCCGGGACAGTTCTGGTACGGTATTCTCTTCGCCCAGCTCACCGAGCAGGAGATCTCCTCCCTGAACAAAACCCTGTATAATTTACAGATGGGCATTAAGGAGACCCATATCCGCAAGGACGAGGGACACTGGTAATCCCCCCTCACTAACGACACACCGGAGGAAAAACATGAAAAAATTCATGGACGAGTTCAAGCAGTTTATCGCCCGGGGCAATGTGATGGACATGGCTGTTGGCGTCATCATCGGCGGCGCCTTTACCGCCATTACAAACTCCCTGATTAACGACGTCATCATGCCCCTGCTGGGCATCTTCACCGGCAGCGTCAGCTTCGCTGCCCTGTCCCTCACCGTCAACGGGGCGGTCATCGCCTACGGTAACTTCATTCAGGCGGTCTTTAACTTCCTGGTCATGTCTTTCGTGGTCTTCTGCCTGATTAAGACCCTCAACCGCCTCCACCGGAAAAAGGAGAAGACCCCCGCCTCCCCTCCCGCTCCCCCCGAGCCCTCCGCCGAGGAAAAACTGCTGATGGAAATCCGGGATCTGCTGAAGGAGAAGGTGTAAATGTCAGAGGACAAGGGCAGTAACAGAGAGGATCGGGGCTATACCCCCGCCTCCCCCGTCAAGCGGACCCTGGCCTGGATCGGCCTTGTCTACATGCTGATCCTCCTGGCCCTGACCACCTGGTTCTGCTTCACCGGCGCCGGCCTGGGCAATCTGGGGCCCCTTCTTACGGTCCCCGGGCTGATCGGCCTGGGAGCGGTGGCTCTGGTGTCCTGGCGGAGCACCGGCAGGCCGGGAAAATGGCCCGCCATCGCTCTGGCCGTCCTGTGCTGGCTGCTGGCCCTGGCCACCCTGCCCATCGGCGTCGCCGGACTGATGTCTAACTTTGGAGGGTAGGCCGTGGACAAAAGAAACACACGTGTCATTCGGAGCCCCGGGGAGATACCCGACATTCGGGACATTCTCCGCCAGGGCTTGGAGGAGTACGGCCTGACGGACAGGATCGACCCCTGGGCGGTCACCAGCCTGGATGAGTACTGCCAGCTCCTCCTGGAAAAGAACCAGGTGATGAACCTCACCGCCATCCGGGAGCCGGAGGGGGTGGCCCGGATGCACTTTCTGGACTGCGCCGCCCTCCTCAAATACTGCGATTTTCAAGGGAAAACCCTCATCGACGTGGGCACCGGAGCGGGCTTTCCCGGCATGGTGCTGAAGATTCTGGTCCCTTCCCTGGATGTGACCCTGCTGGATTCTCTGAACAAGCGGCTGGACTGGCTGCTGGAGACCAGCGGCGCGCTGTCGGCAGGGCTGTACGGGAACGTCCACACCGTCCACGGCCGGGCGGAGGAGCAGGCCCTGGTGAAGGGCTTTCGGGACAGCTTCGACTTTGCCGCAGCCCGGGCGGTGGCTGACCTTCGGGTCCTGTGCGAGCTGTGTCTCCCCTTCGTGAAGGTGGGCGGGCACTTCCTGGCTATGAAATCCACTGGCAGCGGCCAGGAACTGGAGGAGGCCGCCCACGCCATTAAGCTGCTGGGTGGACGGGTCGCCCAGGTGGAGGACTATACCATCCCTGGCACCGAGGTCACCCACCGCCTGATTGTCATCGAAAAGCTGGCCCCC
>CATKHE010000123.1 GCA_949747935.1 uncultured Eubacteriales bacterium | reverse complement strand
CTGGGGCAGGAGGAAGAGGGCCTCCTCCCGGGTCAGCGCCTCGCCGGTGCGGTATTTGTCATAGATGGCCTGCTCCAGCTGGGCCCGGGAGGGGGCCAGGGCCAGGTCCACCTCCTGGAGCTGAATGGTCCGCGACCCCCGGAAGTCGTTGATCTGGGGGTAGAAGGCCACATCCACCCGGCAGCCGGGGTAAAGCCCCAGCTCAGCGCCCTGGTTGGAGAAAAAGATAGCGTCCAGGGTGCTCCCCCGGGATTCCAGCTTCAGCTTCAGGTGCCGGCCCCGGCCCACCTGGGACATGGTGTGCACCTGCGCTCCCTGGAGCAGGAAGACCGGCCGGGGGTTGCCCGTGCCGCAGGGCTCCAGCAGCTCCAGGGCCTCCACCGCCTCCACCGTCAGGTGCTGGGGGGTGACGGCCAGATCAATCTCCAGCACGGAGGGCAGCGGCTCCCCCTGCCTCCTGTCCGCCACCCGGCGGCGCAGGGTCTGGGCCAGCATGGGGATGTTCTCCTCCCGGACGGTAAAGCCGGCGGCCAGGGCGTGTCCCCCGAAATTCTCCAGAAGCGGAGCGCAGGAGGACAGCAGCTCAAAGAGGTTGATGTCTCCCCAGGACCGGCAGGAGCCCTTGCCCAGCCCGCCGTCCAGACAGATCATAAAGCAGGGGCAGGCATACCGCTCCGCCAGCCGGGAGGCCACGATGCCCACCACCCCCTGGTGCCATTCCTTTCCTGCCAGAACGATGATGTCTCTCTGTGGGGCCTCCTCCAAATGCTGAACGCACTGCTGAAAGATGTCGCTCTCAATGCCCTGCCGCTCCCGGTTCAGCTCGCACAGCTCCAGGGCCAGCTCCTCCGCCCGGGCGGGGTCCTCCGTCAGAAACAGCTCCACCGCCACCTCCGCCCGGCCCATCCGGCCCGAGGCGTTGATCCGGGGTGCAAGGGTGTAGCCCACCGAGACGGAGCTCACCGGCCGGTCCTCCAGCCCCGCGCACCGGAGCAGTGCGGCCAGTCCCCCCCGCCGGTGGAGCTCCAGCCGCCTCAGTCCCAGGCTGACAATGGCCCGGTTGGCTCCGGTCATGGGCATTACGTCGGCCACCGTTCCCACGGCGGCCAGGTCGCAGAACTCATCGAAGACTCCCTGCCGCTCCTCCGCCCCGGCCACGGCCAGGGCCAGCATCAGGGCCACCCCCACTCCGGCCAGCCCCTTGAAGGGGTAGGGGCAGTCGGTCCGGTGGGGATCCACCACCGCTGCGGCGGTGGGCAGCGCCTCCTTGCAGGCGTGGTGGTCGGTGATCACCACGTCGATGCCCAAGCTGCCGGCCAGGGCGGTCTCCTCCACGGCGGTGATGCCGCAGTCCACCGTGATGATCAGCCTAACCCCCTGCTCCGCCAGGTGGCACACCGCCTCTGAGTTCAGGCCGTAGCCCTCCCCCAGGCGGCTGGGGATATAGGGGAGCACGTCCCCGCCCCGGGCGGAGAGAAAGCGGGTGAGCAGACAGGTGGCGGTGATGCCGTCCACGTCGTAGTCGCCGTAAACGGCGATCCGCTCCCCCCGCTCCAGGGCCAGCCTCACCCGGGCCGCCGCCCGGTCCATGTCCCGGAGCAGCATGGGGTCGGGGATGGGCTCCGACTGGGGGGAGAGCAGTCTGCGGGCCTCCTCGGGGCGCTCCCCCCCCCGGGCGGACAGCAGCCCCGCCAGCAGGGGGGAGTACCCCGCCCGCTCCAGGGCCAGACGGCCCTCCGGGCAGGGGGCGGCCACCTGCCATTGCCTGTATTTCACCGGTGGTCACCTCCGCCCTCTTCCCGCGCCCGCCGGCGGCGGAGCGCATAATCTCACATTAACTCTCCCATTATAGCACAGGAAAGGGGAGCCTTTCAAGACAAAATGCTGGATCAGAGGGCTCTTTTACACTTTTTTACATCGGGGGCTTGCTCCGGCGGACCGGAGGTGATAAAATCAGGCGAAAGACAAGGAGGGGGGATCCACTGTGGACAGCGCCGCGCGGATGAGCGTCAACGGGGAGAGCTACACGGTTTTGCGGCTGCTCGGCCGGGGCAAGGGGGGCTACTCCTACCTGGTGTCCCACGGGGGCGGGCGGTATGTGCTCAAGCAGATCCACCACGAGCCCTGCGACTACTACCAGTTTGGAGACAAGCTGTCCTCGGAGCTGAGGGACTACGCCCGCCTGCGGGAGGCCGGTATCCCCATGCCCCGGCTTCTGTCTGTGGACAGGGCGCGGGAGCGTCTTTTAAAGGAGTACATCGACGGCCCGACGGCCTTCGAGCTGGTGCTGCGGGACGCCCTGCCCCCCTGCTGTCTGGAGCAGCTGGAGGCCATGTGTGCGCTTCTCCGCCCTGCCGGGCTCAATATCGACTACTTTCCCACCAATTTTGTCCTCCAGGACGGCAGGCTGTATTATATCGACTACGAGTGCAACGACTATATGGAGGAGTGGGACCTCGCCCACTGGGGGATCAAGTACTGGTCCAGGACCCCGGAATTTCTGCGCTATGCCCGGGAACACCGCTAAAACGCCGCCCCCGGCCGAGGCTTCGGCCGGGGGCGTTATCGCTGTTCGCTCAGAGAATGCCGAAACGGTCCAGGGGCCACAGGGCGAAAACCGCCTTCCCCAGCACATAGTCGGCGTCGATGGTGCCCAGCCGGTCGTCCCGGCTGTCGGTGGAGTGGTTGCGGTTGTCCCCCATGACGAAGATAGACCCCTCCGGGACCACCCAGTGGGTGCCCTCCATATCGGGGGAGAAGGGGAGATACATCGCCTCATGGAGGTAGGGCTCGTCCAGGGCCTCGCCGTCCACATAGACCTTTCCGGCGGCGTAGTCGATGTCCACCGTCTGTCCGCCGGTGGCGATGACCCGCTTCACAATGGCCCGGGGCTCGGGCCAGCCCGGGAGAAGGACACAGGTCTTGTTCACCACCACAATATCCCCCTGCTTCGGGGTGTAGCCCAGGGACCAGATCAGCATAATCTCGCCGTCATGAAGGGTTTTGTCCATGGATTCCCCGTCCACCCGGGTGAGACGGGCCACGCAGTTGAACAGCACCACCGCCGCCACCACGCAGCCCAAAAACAGCTGAAGCCACTCAAACAGCTCGGCCCCCGGCCGGGAAGGCTTCTCCTCCTCGGTCTCCTCCGGTTCCAGCTCCTCTTCCTCCAGGTCCTCCCTCTCCTCCGGCTCCCGGGGCAGGTCGTTGTATTCGTCCATAGCGGTTCCTCGCTTCCTTGTGTCGTGAGTGGTATTATACCCGGTTTGAGGAGAAAATGCAACCGGGGGATTCTCCTACAGCTCCAGCCTTGTGACCCCCGGCACGCCGTCCAGGACCGCTCCCTCCCGGCTTTGGCAGGTGAACAGGAGGATCTGCCGCTCCTCAGACAGCTCCCTCAGCAGCTCCAGGGCCAGCGCCAGCCGCTGGTCGTCGAAGGCGGTCAGGGCGTCGTCCAGCAGGATGGGGGACTTTTCGGGCAGGCACAGCTGACAGACGGCCAGCCGGACGGCCAGATAGAGCTGGTCCGCCGTCCCCCGGGACAGAAACAGGGCGCTGCGGGGCAGCACGCCGCCGTTGTCCACAAAGCCCTCCAGCTCCCGCGTGAGGCTCACGGCGGAATACCGGTCCCCGGTGAGCCGGGCCAGATAGGTCCCGGTCAGCCGGTTCAGCTCCGGCGAAAACCGCTCCTGGAGCAGGGCGCTCGCCTGGGCCAGGCCCTCCATGGCGGCAGACAGGGCCTCCAGCTCCAGCCGCTTCCGGGCAAGGGCGGCCTCCAGCTCCTCCTTCCTCGCCGAGAGGGCCGCGGGGTCTCCCATGGCCCGCAGCGTCCCCCTGGTCTGGTTCAGCCGGGCGCTCACCTGCTCCAAACGGTCCGCCGTCCGGGTCAGGGCCTGGGCGGTCTCCTCCGGCGTCCGCTCCGGAGCGGCAAGGCTGACGGCCTCCCCCGGCCCCTGTCCGGCCCCTTGAGCGGACAGGTCCTCCAGCCGCCGCCGGCGCTCCTCCGCCCGCTCCCGGGCCAGCTTCAGGTCGTGCTCCAGATTCAGCGCCCGGGACAGGGCCGCCGAGCATCCAAACATGTCCTTCACCTCCGGAGCGAAGGTGTGGACAAAGTCCAGCAGATCGGATTTCGCCGCGTCCCGCTTCTCCAGCCGCTCGGTGACGGCCCCGCGGATAACCTCCTCCTCGTGTGCGGCCTTGTCCGCCGCCTGACACCGCTCCCGGTAGCTCTGGGCCAGGGCGGTGAGCTCCTCCGGAGTCTGGACGCCGTACTGGGTCAAAATACGCCGGGCTTGTTTCTTCTGATGGAGTGCCCAAAACCCGACGCCCGCCATCAAGACCGCGATCCCCGCCAGCACGCCCCAAAAAACCTCCAGAGGGGCCGCTCTGTTCTGGTGCAGCTGGAACGCCAGCCGCCCGATGACGCTTCCGGCCAGAGATATCAGTGACATCAAGCTCGCCCATTTGACGGCTTTGCCCGCCTTCCGGACAGACGCCTGACAGGAGGCCGCTTCCGCTGCCGCCTTGGACACCGCCTCATCGCCGGTCAGTTCGGAGAACAGGTCGTCCCGGGCGGCCTGTCTCGCCTGAGCGGTCCGCTGTTCCCGCTCCTCCAGAGCGGCGGAACCCTGCTTGATCTCCTCCTCCAGCACCTTCAGATACTGCAGCTCTCCCTGGGCCCGCTTCAGATCCTCCCGGCCGGGGAGCGCGCCAAAGCGTCCCAGCTCCCGTTTCAGCGCGGCATACTGGCTCTGGGCGGACTGGTAGTCCGTCTCCGCCTGGACGTAGCGGTCGGAGAGCCTCTGCCGGGCCAGGAGCCGATGGGTCTCCGCCTCCTGGGACAGCCGCTCCCGGCGGCGCTCCAGGGCGGACCGCTCCCCCTCCAGCAGGGCGGCCTGTCCGGCCGTCTCCTCCAGCTGCTCCAGGGCCTCCCGGACCTGGGCCAGCTCCCCCTCCAGCCTGGGGATATCTCCCACGCTGCGGTTGACCTGCCTGCGGTTCTTCCAGTCCTTCAGCCGCCCCATGGCCTGGGAGAAGGACACGTCCTCCTCCCCCGAGGACACCAGGGCGGCGATCCGCCGCTCCAGCTCCGGGGCGGTGGTGACCGCCATGTTCCCCGCCCCCAGGAAGGCGGAGCGGACGAAGACCTCCTGCCCTACGCCGGTGAGCAGCTCGCCGCAGCTGTCGGCGGTGAGGCCGGGCACCGGCTCCTGCGTGCCGGCATAGACGGCGGAAAAGGTCCCGAAGGGGGTGCTCCCCCTGGGGCCCCGGCGGATGGTGATGTCCCGGCCCTCCAGCTCCAGTGTGACCTCCCCCTCCATGGGGATTCCGGACCAGGGCTGGTAGCGGTTTTTGTCCGCCAGATAGCCCTTTTTGTCCCGGTCCCGGGTGTCGATGCCGTAGAGCATGGCCCTCCAGAAGGCGGCCCAGGTGGACTTGCCCCCCTCGTTGGGCGCGTGAATAATGGTGAGACCGGGGCCGGGAGTCAGAACAGTCCCGGCCAGCCTGCCAAACGCGGCGGTCATGGATTTGATTTTCATGGTTCCTCTCCCCCCTCCAGGGCGGCCAGACCATACCGGGCGGCCAGCTGATAGACCGGGTTGTCCGGCTCGGCCTGACACTTGTCCCACATGGTCCGCAAAAACAGGCCTGTCAGGGCGTCCTCCTCCCGCCGGGCCCACAGGTTCTGGGGCAGGCGGGTGCGGTCGATCAGGGTCAGGCCGTAAAATTCCGGGGCCAGCGTCCGCTCCAGATTGACCATGTCGGGGGACCCCTCCCCGGTGAGGATCAGCCGGCAGATCAGGTCGCTGGTCCGCCCGGGCAGGGCCTCCAGAATGGGGTCCAGCGCCCAGGACGCTCCGGTGATATCGGCGGTGATAATCTCATACCGCCGCCTGGACAGAGGGACGAACTGCGCGCTTACCCGGCCCGGCTCGGCCTCCACATAGAGCACGCCCTTCTCCCCCAGCTCATCGAAGCCCCGGCCCTCGGGACAGCCGGGATAGGCCCAGAAGGTCTTTCCCTCCCTTTGCAGCCCGCTGTACTGGTGGACGTGGCCCAGGGCCAGATAGTCCAGGCCGCTGCCGGCGATGTCCTGGGCGGAGATGGGGCCGTAGCCGCCCTCCTGCCCCACCGCCCCGTGGAGCACAGCGATATGAAGCCGCCCGTCGTCCGGCGCTTCCAGCCCCTCCAGGGGACAGGCGTCCTGGTGGGCCCCGGTGAAGGCCCGGCCCCACAGGGTGCAGTCGGGCAGGTCCACCCGCTCCAGCTCCCCGGAGGTGAAAATATGTACATTGTCCGGCCAGTCCAGGGCGGCCCAGACGGAGCGGCGGCTGTAAAAATCGTGGTTGCCGGGGGCGATGAACACCGGGCACGGGATATTCGCCAGGGCGGTCCGGAGGGCCTGGGCCGTCTCCCGGAAGACCCGCTCAGAATCCAGCAGGTCGCCGGCCAGCAGGACCAGGTCGGCCTCTCTCTCCCGGACCAGGGCAGCCAGGTCCTCCAGCAGCTCCCGCTGCTCCCCCCGCCGCTGGGCCGCCCGCTCCGGCGTCAGGCCGGAAAAGGGGCTGTCCAGGTGGAAGTCAGCCCCGTGAATGATTTTCAGCATTGTGATACCCCTCTATCTTTCTCTGGGTGCGGACGTCCTCCGTCTCTCCGTCACTCCACAATATCCGTCCGCGTCACGTTGACGCACTTCTTTTTCTCCGTGTCGATGGCGAACAGGCAGGCGTTGAGCTTGCAGTTCCCCTCCGCCTCCTCATACCGCCGGGGCAGGCCGCCCAGAAAAAGGTTCAGGGAGTTCTCCGGCTTGATCCCCAGCACCGAGCGGACCGGACCGGTCATGCCCAGGTCGGTGACGAAGCCGGTTCCCTGGGGCAGAACCTGACAGTCCGCCGTGGGCACATGGGTATGGGTTCCCCATACAGCCTGGACCCTGCCGTCCAGGTGCCAGCCCATAGCCCCCTTCTCGCTGGTGGCCTCGGCGTGGAAATCCACCAGGGCCAGGTCATGCCTCTCCCGGTTCAGGTGAAAATTGGCCGCCTTGAAGGGGCTGTCCAGGTTGGAGTTCAGGTCCACCCGCCCCATTAAATTGAGGACCAGAATATCCAGTCCCTGACATTGGTATACCCCCGCCCCCCGTCCGGGGACCCGGCCGGCGTAGTTGGCGGGACGGAGGATACGCTCCTCCTTGTCCAGATAGGCCCCGATCTGAATGCGGTTCCAGGTGTGGTTGCCCAGGGTGATCACGTCCGCGCCGGCCTCCAGGATCCGCCGGGCCTGGGCGGGGGTGATGCCCACGCCGGAGGCGTTCTCGCCGTTGACCACGCAGAAGTGGACCCCAAGTCTCTCCCGCAGGCCGGGCAGACGCCGGGACAGAATGTCCTGACCGCCCTCGCCCACTACGTCGCCCACGGCCAATACGTTTAACAGCATAACAAATCTCCTTTAAACACAGCCTATGCTCCTACAGTTTAATTATAATTCAAAATCCGGAAAACCGCAACAGGAAAAGCGTGAAACCTGCCCATGATATAAAATCGCTCCGTCTCACTTGACAAAACGGACTGCTCTGGTATAATGAACGCAGAAGGGGCGCCGTTACCGACGGTCAGCCCCATTCAATCAGACATAGCTTCCTATGCTGACTGCTCGTGCCACCGGGCAGTCAGCACGCTTTTGGGATGGTGAGGAGCATTGCGAAAGCCGCAATAACCGCACACACCACGAAACGCAGGACCTTCGTCCTGCGGCCGTTTCCCATCCGCACCGCCTCCCTCTCGTCGTCGCAGGGTCCGCTCCAGTCGGAATACCCCTATGGGCATTCCTCCCTTCGCTCCCTTGCTTCTCCTCTCCCAAACGCAGCCGCTCTGTCGGGCCACGCTTGGGGTATGAGGTACAAACGGTTGGCCAACCGCCAATATGTAACAGCGCCATCTTTCCTCCCCCTCATTTGAGGGGCGTTTTTATTGTATCATGCCAGGTCGTATCCTGTCAAATTCTGCCGCTTAATCACGCGGCCATTCCAAGCCCTTTGGCAGTCCTAAAATGTAGTCGGCGGATACACCATAATATTCGCACAGCTTCATCAGTTGCTCCACGCGGAACGGTTTTTTACCCAATTCCATCTTGCTGAGATAGCTTTGGTTTGTTTGGAGCAATTCCGCGATCTGAGCCTGCGTTTCGTCTTTATCCTCGCGCGCCTGCCGCAGCCGTTCATAATATTCCATAGACTCCCCTCCTATGGAGAGAAGTCTATCAAAGTTCCTATCGGTCCTATTGATTTCAGTTCCCAAAAGGACTATTTTAGGTTCTATAGAAACTTTTTGGAGGTGTACCAATGGACGCAACAGAAATTAAGAAATCCTTTGCAAAAAATGTCCGCCAACGGCGGGAGCAAGCCGCGCTATCAGTTGCAGAACTGGCCCGACGCAGCGGGCTCCCGCTGCGGATGCTGGAAAAACTTGACCAGGGCATAGTCTCATCAAAAATGACGGTAGAGGACGCTGCCGCTTTAGCGAACGTATTCAATTGTGAAGCGTACGAGCTTTTCGGGTAAGAAAGCGGGGCGGCCGAAGCCGTCCCGCTTAAAAACATGCTTTACTTGATGGGCAGGCCGGCCTCTTTCCGGGCCTTGATCTCCCGGAGGGCGTCCTTATAGGACAGGTTAACCCGGCCCTTCTCGTCAATCTCGGTGACCTTGACCCAGATCATATCGCCGATGTTGACCACGTCCTCCACCTTCTCCACCCGGCGCTCGGCCAGCTTGGAGATGTG
>CATKHE010000122.1 GCA_949747935.1 uncultured Eubacteriales bacterium | reverse complement strand
GCGCGGCTGCAAGGGCGCGCCTGACCTGACGCTGGAGATCCTTTCGCCCTCTAACGCCTGCCATGATCTCCTGGTCAAGCTGAATCTGTATCAGCGGGCCGGGGTCCGGGAGTACTGGGTGGTCTCCCCGGAGGATAAGACGGTGAATGTCTTTTTGCTGGATGGGGACGGGCTGAAGCTCAGTTATGTCTACGGGACGAAGGACATCGCTAAGGTCAACGTCCTGGACGGCTGCTTTATCGAGCTGAGCAAGGTGTTTCCCGCATGAGAAGGAAATCTGAGCTGGAGGCCATCCCTGGCGTGGGCCCCGGCATGGCCCGGCGGCTGGAGCGCATCGGCTGTCCCACCCTGGAGTCCCTGCGGGGCCGGGACCCGGAGGAGCTGTACCAAAGGGAATGCCTGGCGGAGGGCTGTCAGGTGGACCGGTGCGTGCTGTACGTCTACCGGCTGGCGGTCCACTTCGCCGAGCACGGGAGCTGTCCGCCGGACAAAGCCAACTGGTGGGACTGGAAGGACTGACCCGCTGTCCCCCGGACGGAAACGCAGGATATCCCCGTACCCAGCGCAATCCCCGCCGCCCTGGGGGGGACAGGAGCCCTTGACAAGCCGAAAAGCGGCGGATGACCCTTCTGTCATCCGCCGCTTTGTTTTTTTCCTTTACTTCCTGGCGGGCAGGATGATGACCTGACCCTCGTAAATGGTGTTGGCGTTTATCAGCCGGTCGGCGTTGCGTTCAAAGATGGCTTGGCACTCGCCTGCCTTTCCCTACTCCGCGGCGGCGATCTTGCCCAGAGTGTCGCCGGCCTTGACGGTGTAGAGCTTCTCCCACTCGCCGGCCGCAGCGGCGGGAGGATTCAGCCTTCGGCCGCGGGCCGTGCCAGATGAGGCAGGCGGGCTCAGGACCCCTCCCCAAAGATTTCCTTTTTCAGCCGGACGCCGGTGGGAGTGGCCGCCAGGCCACCCTGGGCGGTTTCCCGCAGGGAGGCGGGGAGGGCCTTCCCGATCTCATACATAGCGGTGATACACTCGTCCGCGGGGATGCGGCTCTCCACGCCGGCCAAAGCCATTTCGGCGGCGGCCAAGGCGATCATGGTCCCCGCCGCGTTCCGCTTGACGCAGGGCACCTCCACCAGCCCGGCCACCGGGTCGCAGACCAGCCCCAGCTGGTTTTTCAGGGCCATAGCGCAGGCGTGAGCCGCCTGGGCGGGAGAGCCCCCCTTCAGCTCGGTGAGGGCGGCGGCGGCCATGGCCGCCGCCGCGCCGCACTCCGCCTGACAGCCCCCCTCCGCCCCGGCCAGGGTGGCCCGGTTGCTGATGACCATGCCGACGCCCCCCGCGGTGAACAGGGCCATGACGGCCTGCTCCTCGCCGCACTGCCCCTCCTCCAGAAGGGACAGGAGGGCACCGGGCAGAATGCCGCAGGAGCCGGCGGTGGGCGCGGCCACAATCCGGCCCATGGCGGCGTTGCACTCCGAGGCGGCCAGCGTCCGGGCCAGGGCCCGGGCCACAAAGGGGCCGGCAATTCCGCCGCCCTGGGCGTAGGACAGCAGCTTCGCCCCGTCGCCCCCGGACAGGCCGGAAGCCGAGCGCAGCTCCGGGTCCAGCCCGGTCTTCACCGACTCCCGCATGACCTGGAGCCTCTGGGCCATCTGAGCGAAAACCGCCCTCTCCTCCAGCTCCATCCCGGCGGCCTGATCGGACAAAATCACCTGAGAGAGGGACACGCCGGCCTGCTCCGCCGCCCGGCACAGCTCCTCCACCGTCTGATAGGTCAGCATGGCGCCACCTCCTGAACCGCCCGAATCAGTACAACATGGATGATATTGGGCAGAATTTTCAAATTTCCGGTCAGGTGCTCGGGCAGCTCCCCGTCCACCTCGATGGTCATCACCGCGGTCCCGCCCTTCTCCGGCCGGGAGAGGCGGAAATTGCCGATGTTCACCCCGGAATAGGCCACAAAATTGGTCACGGCGGCGATGGTGCCCGGCCTGTCGTGGTGGAGGATGACCAGGGTATTGCTCTGTCCGGTCACATGGACCGCCATACCGTTGATCTCGTCTATGAGGATGTTCCCGCCCCCCACGGAGGCGCCCCGGAGGGTGACGTCTGCCCCGTCCTCCCCCTGGAGAGTAATCCGGGCGGTGTTGGGGTGGGCGGCGGGGGCGGTCCCGCACTGGAACTCATAGTCCAGCCCCTGGGCCCGGGCGAGCTCCAGGGAATCCCGGATTCTGCCGTCGTCGGGCTGGAAGCCCAGGATGCCGGCCACCAGCGCCCGGTCCGTCCCGTGACCCCGGCAGGTCTGGGCAAAGGAGCCGCTGAGCTGGATCACAGCCCGCCTGGGCGGCCCGCCCAGGATTTTCCGGGCCGCATAGCCCAGCCGCACCGCCCCGGCGGTGTGGGAGCTGGAGGGCCCGATCATCACAGGCCCGATGATATCAAACACATTCATACCGGTATACCTCCAAACGGCCTTATTGTAACCTGTTTTCAGAATTATAGCACACCCGCCCCGGCGAAACAACCCTTTCTCCCGGGACAGCGGTGGACGTTTTCCCCTTTTGGTGGTATACTAAGGCAAAGCCTGATGAAAAATCCAAACAGATTGGGAGGTTTTTATGGTACAACAGACAATCCTGCCCAACGGCGCCCGGCTGCTGACGCAGGCCGTGCCCGGGGTCCGCTCGGCGGCGCTGGGCTTCTTTGTGGGGGTAGGTTCCCGTCACGAAAGCGCCCGGGAGAGCGGAGCAGCCCACTTCATCGAGCACATGCTCTTCAAGGGGACCGGCCGCCGCACCGCCGCCCAGCTGGCCCGGGACGCCGATGCCGTCGGCGGACAGCTCAATGCCTACACCACCAAAGAGCACACCTGCTTCCACATCCGGGTCCTGGACAGCCACCTGGACCGGGGGCTGGATCTGCTGGCCGACATGCTCTTCCATTCCCGCTTCGACCCCGCCGACGCCCGGCTGGAGCGGGGGGTCATCCTGGAGGAGATCGGCATGTATGAGGATACCCCGGAGGACCTTGTGGCCGAGCGGCTGTCCGCCGCCGTGTACAAGGGGAACGCCCTGGCCCGGCCTATTCTGGGCAGGGAATCCACCCTGTCGGGGATGGACGGGGACTGGCTGAGGGCATGGCACAGGGAGCACTATCACGCCGGAGTGCTGGTGGCCTCCCTGGCGGGAAGCTTCACCGGGGAGCAGGCCGGCCGGCTCACGCAGCTGCTTGCCTCCCTCCCCGGCGGACCGGTCCCCCGGGTCAGGCCCGCCTCCCACAAGCCGGCCGTCACCGTCAAGCGGAAGGCCATCGAGCAGAACCACCTGATCCTGGCCTTCCCCGCCCCCTCCTACCTGGACCCCCGCCGGGCCCAGGTGACCCTGCTCAACTCCCTGCTGGGGGGCGGCTGCTCCTCCCGGCTGTTCCAGGAGCTGCGGGAGGAGCGGGGACTGTGCTACACCGTATACTCCTATGTAGCCGACCACGAGGACACCGGCCTGCTGGGGATCTACGCCGCCGTCAGCCCCGACCAGGAGGAGCAGGCCCTGGAGGCCGCCCGCCGGGTGGCGCTGGAGCTGGCCGGGCGCGGCCCCTCCCAGGAGGAGCTGGACCGGGTCCGGGACCAGGCCAAGGCCAACCTGCTGATGAGCGGCGAATCCGTCCAGGCCCGGATGAGTCAGGCGGGCTCCTCCGCCCTTCTCTTCGGCCGGGTGCGGGAGACCCAGGAAATTTTGGACCTCTACGACGCCGTCACCCGGGAGCAGCTCAGGGCTCTGGCCGGGGAGCTGTTCCGGATGGAGCACGCCTCCCTGTCGGCGGTGGGCCGTGTGGGTCCGGCAGCCCATTACGCCGCCTGGCTGGGGCGGTGAATAAAGCCTCCCCTTTCCGGTTAAACTGGCCATAAGCCAATTTTTACCGAAAGGGTGTTTTTCGTGCAGGTAAAGGATCTGATGAATCCCAGCGCGGTGACGGTGGAGCCAACCTCCTCCGCGGCGCTGGCGGCCCGGCTGATCAGCCGGCACAACGTGGGGGCGCTGCCGGTGTGCGGGCCGGACCGGCGGCTGCGGGGGGTGGTCACGGACCGGGACATCATTCTGCGGTGCGTAGCCGCCGAGGAGGACCCGGCCCAGACCCCGGTGCGGGACATCATGACCCGGAGCTGCGCCACCGTCGCCCCCGGGGACGACTGCCGGGAGGCCACCCGCCTCATGGCCCTGCGGCAGGTCCGCCGCCTGCCTGTGGTGGAGGACGGGAGGCTGGTGGGGATGATCTCCCTGTCCGACCTGGCCCGCAGCGGCCGGTTCGACATGGAGGCCGCCCAGGCCCTCTCCGAAATTTCTGAAAATATCATCGTCCGCTGATTGGACAAAGTCCCTTCTGTGCCTTATAATACAGGGTGCAGGAGGGATTTTTTATGGATATGCGCCCCATCGCCCGCATCAGGAGCGACTTTTCGGAAAAATTCGGCATCC
Source organism: uncultured Eubacteriales bacterium (assembly GCA_949747935.1). The sequence continues at coordinate 2,289 of CATKHE010000122.1, read as the reverse complement.
CCCGGCAGAGCGGCCTGGTGGAGGCCCTCACCGCCACCGTCGTCTTTGAACCGGAATTTCGGAACCCCGCCGCCCTCCGGGGGCTGGAGGGCTTCTCCCGCGTCTGGCTGATCTGGGAGTTCTCCCAGGCCATACGGGAGGGCTGGTCCCCCACCGTCCGGCCGCCCCGGCTGGGGGGGAACAGGCGGCTGGGGGTGTTCGCCACCCGCTCTCCCTTCCGGCCCAACCCCATCGGGCTGTCCTGCGTCCGGCTGACGGAAATCAGAGAGGACCGGGCGCTGGGCCCCGTCCTGACCGTCGGGGGGGCCGACCTGCTGGACGGCACCCCCATCTACGATATCAAGCCCTATCTGCCCTATGCCGACTGCTGGAATGACGCGTCGGAGGCATTTGCCGCCCGGCCCGGCGGGGCGGAGCTGGCGGTGGACTGTCCCCCCGAGCTGCTGGCCCGCGTCCCGGAGGACAGGCAGGCCGCCCTGCTGGCTGTTTTGGCCCAGGACCCCCGCCCCCGGTATCAGGACGACCCGGGCCGGGTCTACGGCATGTCCTTCGCCGGGCTGGAGGTCAAATTCCGGGCGGCGGAGGGGCGGCTGACGGTGACGGCCGTCTCATAGGGCCGGCGATTCATACCATACCGCGGAGGAATGCACCATGGAAAAGCAGAATCTGTCTCAGCAGACCGCCCGGCGGCTGTACGGCCTGATCGCGGCGGAGAAGCGGTTCGCCCCCGGGGAGAAGCTGCCCAACGAGCTGGAGCTGGCCCGGACCCTGGGGGTGAGCCGGGCCACCCTGCGGGAGGCCATCCGGGAGCTGGCCGCCCAGGGCCTGCTGGAGGTCCGCCGGGGCCTGGGAACCTTTGTGGCCCGGGGGGCGGAGGAGGTGGAGGACTTCGGCTTCTCCGCCCTGGATCAGGTCCGGGGACAGCTCCGGGACCTGTTCGAGCTGCGGGCGGTCTTTGAGCCGGAGGCCGCCGCCCTGGCCTGCCGCCGGGCCGGCCCCGAGGAGTTGGCCGGCATCCTGGCCCAGGGGGAGCGGGTGGCCGCCGCCATCCGGGCGGGGGAGGACCGCACCCAGGCCGACAGGGAATTTCACGCCGCCATCGTCCGGGCCACCCACAACGAGTTTATGAGCCGCCTGCTGCCCATCATCTCCCAGGCGGTGGAGACCGCCATCGTCTCCGGCGGTCAGAGCGGCCTGCTGGCCGAGCATACCCTCCGGGACCACGCCCTGCTCATGGAGTTTTTCCGTAAGCGGGACCCCGAGGGGGCCCGCCACGCCATGGCCATCCACATGCGCCACGCCATGGACGAGATGGACCTGGAGACTCCATAGCATAAGCACAGGGAGGGGCCCCGCCGGGTCCCTCCCTCTGTTATCCCTCTGCTGAATCTTTCTCCTGCTCCTTGAGGTTTTCCAGCGCCCACTTGGTCGCCGCAATGACAAACGCGGAGAATGTGGAGCCTGTCCCGCGGATAGCCAACTCCACCTCTTCTATCACGTCGTCCGGAAATCGGATGTTTTTCTGTGTGGTCTGCGGAATTGCGGGTATTTTGAATTTTCTTTCCATACGCTCACCTGCTATACATTTGTACTTTACATTGTGATGCAAATGAGGTAGAATTTATGCACCCCAAATCGCTAGCAAAATGTATAGGAGGTATATGAATCATGACATACTTTGAGCGGACACTGTTAACCTTCCTGCGAAACAGCAACATTGAAATGGAGATTTCCGGCTTTGATATGGAGAGTTTTGAGGATGCGCTGTCTCAAGAACAGAAGCTGCGGCTGGAAATGATCGAATCCATCCTTTATGTGGATGATGATCTCATGCCGCCCAATGAAAAGATTGAGTCTATCAAAGAATTGTATCGGGACGACTTTGACTACATAGATTGATTCTTCCAGAGCGGGCCGCCGTTGGCGGCCTGTTTTCTCACCAGCCCCTCTGCCTCTGACACAGGAAAACAGCATTTGGCAATGCAGAACAATCCAAAATGTGTATATCACACAAATAATTTTCAAAATATATTGACATTTTCGTTAATTTTAGATATACTGTATTTGAGAAAATCTTTAACATCGGCTTGCCAAAACTCCCGTCCCGCAAGTACCGCCGTTGCTTTTGGTCCGTTCCATAAACATCTTTTTTGACGCTCTGCGGAGTACCCCTCCGCTCTTTATAAAATAGCAGGAGAATAACATGAAAAAACTAAATCCAAAGATGAAGATATTGTTGTTTCATCTCTTGATGCTTGCTGTCTTGCTGCTTGGTGCAGCATGCTTTAT
>CATKHE010000121.1 GCA_949747935.1 uncultured Eubacteriales bacterium | reverse complement strand
GCTGTGCTGCTATAATGAATCCGACTTTATCAAGTATCTGGACCAATTTCTGTTTCCCGGCCAGCCCTGTGTGTTTGTGGAGAACATCGGGGGCATGGGCTTGGAGCTCCCTGTGCCAGAGCGGTACAGGGACTGCCCGGAGTTTAACTTCTGAAAAAGCGCCGTTCCGTGTTCATGGAACGGCGCTTTTATTTGTACAGATGGGGTATGCTGCCGGGTCCGACAATTTTGACCAGAATAGCGATTCTAACAGGGATTGTCGGAAATCTCGACCGTCACACCTGGCCTTCCCTGCCTTACCGTCTCCACCAGCAGGAGGGAGAGGGGATGGTCCGGTCTGTGGGCAATCAGCTTGAGGCGTTTGGGCTCCAGGTGATAGGCACGGAGGGCGCACAGGACGTCCACCAGCCGCTCCGGGCGGTGGCACAGGGCAAAACGCCCCCCATTTTTTACCAGACGACCGGCGGTGGCGCACAGCTCTGTCAGGGAGCAAAATTCCTCGTTCCGGGCGGGGCCGCCGCTTTTCCCGCTGCCCACGGGGAAGTAGGGAGGATTGGACACCACCAGGTCGAAGCTCCCGGTGGGGAGTTTTTCCTGCCGCAGGTCGCCAGTGAGAATTTCCCCAGGCAGACCGTTGTCCGTCAGATTTTCCCGGGCAATGCGGGCGGACAGAGGGTCGATATCAATTCCAGTGAGGGAGAGGTTTTCCGCACGGCGGGCCAGCAACAGAAGCAGGACCCCGCTGCCCGTCCCCAGGTCGCACACCCGCCAGCCCGGTTTTACAGTGGCAAAGTCCCCCAGGGCCAAGGCGTCGGCCCCCAGAGGAAAAATACCATCCGCCCAGGACAGGGTGTAGGGGCCGAGCCGTTCACTTTTTTCCATTGCGGAGACCTCCTGAAGAAAAGTTAAGAAAAGGATACCACAATTCCCGCGTTTGTGCTATAATATTCCAAATAACATTTTCGTCAGCGAGGTGAAGCGCGTTGAGTGGTACGCTCTATCTGGTTCCCACCCCCATCGGTAATTTGGGAGATATCTCCCGGCGGATGGCGGAGACCATGGCTCAGGCGGACTTCATCGCCGCCGAGGACACCCGGGTGACGGTGAAGCTGCTCAACCACTTGGGGCTGAAAAAGCCTATGCTCACCTATCACCGTCATAATACCGACTGGGGAGGACAGGCAGTGTTGGACCGGTTGCTGTCCGGGGAGAACTGCGCCCTGGTTACAGACGCAGGTACCCCCGCCATCTCCGACCCGGGGGAGGAATTGGTGGTCCGGTGCGCCGCCCTGGGGGTCCCGGTGTGCGTCATTCCTGGGCCCTGCGCCTTGGTCACCGCTTTAGCCGTCTCTGGACAGCCTACGGGACGGTTTACGTTTGAGGGCTTCCTGGCCATGAACAAAAAGAACCGCCGGGCCCACTTGGAGTCCCTCCGGGGAGAAGAGCGGACCATGATCTTCTACGAGGCTCCCCACAAGCTGGCCGCCACCCTTCAGGACCTGACTGAAATCTTCGGGGAGGACCGACCCCTCACCCTGTGCCGGGAGCTGACCAAACTCCATGAGGAGGTCCGCCGCACTACCCTGGGGGAGGCCGTCGCCTGCTATCGGGAGAATACTCCCAAGGGTGAGTTTGTGCTGGTGGTCCGGGGGGCGGAGCTGGCACGGGAACAGGAGGCCACCTTGGAGGATGGACTGGCCCTGGTGGGCAGGCTGCGAGGGGAGGGGCTGTCCCTCCGGGACGCGGTGAAAGGGGCTGCCAAGAATCTGGGACTGCCCCGAAATGCGCTGTATGACGCAGCGGTGAAAAAATAATGTGTTTGCTACGCTGGCGGACCGGATATAGGGCAAGGGCACTATTCCGCATGACCAAACCGTTTTAAAATGATAAAAATCCGCACCCATTTTCTGAAAAATGGATAGAATAGAGAGAAACCATAAAAGAGGTGCTGTTCCATGAAGCGCAATATCGAAGACTACATCAGGCCGGGAGCGAAGGTCCACATGGTAGGGATCGGCGGGGTATCTATGGCCCCCCTGGCTGAGGTGCTAAAGGGCCGGGGACTGGCCGTCACTGGCTCTGACATGCAGGAGAGCGGAACGGCAGCCCATCTCCGCTCTCTGGGCATTCCGGTGGTGATCGGCCATCTGCCCCAAAGCGTGGAGGGGGCGGACTGTGTGATCCGCACCGCCGCGGTCCACGACGACAATCCGGAGATTGCCTCCGCACGGCATTTCAGCATCCCGGTCTTTGAGCGGGCTCAGGCTTGGGGAGCCATCATGCGCCACTATAAAAATGCCCTGTGTGTGGCGGGAACCCACGGCAAGACCACCACGACATCCATGTGTACCCACATTTTTCTGGCCGCCGGCCGGGATCCCTCGGTGATGATTGGGGGAACACTGCCTATTTTGGGGGCGGGCCACCGAGTGGGCCGGGGGGATACCATCATCGCCGAGTCCTGCGAGTACTGCAATTCTTTCCTCTCCTTTGCCCCAACGGTGGCGGTGATTCTCAATGTGGAGGCCGACCACCTGGATTTCTTCAAGGATCTGGACGACATTAAGGCCTCCTTCCGAAAATTTGCGGAACTGGTGCCCGCCACTGGCAGCGTCATTGTCAACAATGACAACGTCGGGGCCCGGAGCATCGCATGCGGCCTGGACCCCTTCACCTTCGGTCTGGGGGAGGGGGCGGAGTGTACCACCGGGAACCTCACCTGGGAGCGGGGACTGCCCGCTTTTGACATCGTAGTTCATGGGGAGAAGTACGCCCATGTGTCCCTTAGGGTAGGGGGAGAACACAACGTGTCCAACGCCCTGGCTGCCGCATCCGCCGCCTATGTGCTGGGGGTGCCGGGGAGTGCGGTGGAGGAGGGGCTGAACACCTTCACCGGAGCGGGCCGGCGCTTTGAGAAAAAGGGCGTTTTCAACGGTGCTGATGTCTATGACGACTACGCCCACCACCCTGACGAGCTGCAGGCTCTGCTCACCATGGCCAGAACTCTGGGTTACGGGCGGGTGATCTGCGCCTTTCAGCCCCACACCTACACCCGGACCGCTGCGCTCTTCAACGATTTTGTGGAGGTGCTGAAGCTGGCCGACGTGGCCGTTGTGGCGGAGATTTACGCCGCCCGGGAGCAGAACACCCTGGGCATCTCCTCGCTGGATCTGGTACAGAAAATCCCAGGGGCGGTCTACTGTCCCCATCTGGGGGGGGTCACGGACCACTTGAAGGCCATCGCCAGACCCGGTGATCTTATCCTCACCGTGGGGGCGGGAGACATCTATCTGGCAGGTGAGGCGCTGGCGGCGAAAAGTTAGATATGAAAATATCTTCTTCCGATATCTTTACAAAAGGTATCTAAAGTGATAAAATGAACAGAACAAGTATTTTGAGGAATGGGAGTGAGCGGGCATGGCTGGGAAGAGACATCAGAACACCAAGCGAATGGCCGTGTTCCTCACCGTATGCGGCATACTTCTGCTGTCGATGCTGCTGGTGATGCTGATCGTCCGCTATCAGGCGATGGAGAAAGAATTGGACCGGATGCTGATGGAGAGCCTGACTGCTCATACAGAGGAGGCGGGTGATGGAGCCGGTTATCTGCTCCATTATGCCGAGACTGTGCTGAAAAACACGGAACTTTTGATTCGGGAGGAGTCTCGTCTGCCGGAAAAGAGCTGGGTTGCTCCTGTGGTGAAGACATTCAATCTGGTGGACGACCGGATGGACCTGAGCTATCTGGACGTCCCTGATTTGGAGACCGTCTCCTGGGGACAGGAGGAGCCGGAACTGCTCCAACGGGTTTTGTCGGGGGAGGCGCTGGTCAGCGGTATTCTTACCGCCCCCACCTACGAGGAATATTATATTATTGCGGTCCGCCCGGTGCGCTGGGAGGGGCAGACAGTGGGAGCTCTGGTGGCCAAGGTGAACGTCAGTACCCTGCTTCAGCAGGGAAAGCATTCCACATTTTTTCACAATGTCCACAGTGTAATTGCAGGAGAGGACGGCTACGTCGTCTATGGAAGCCGTCCGGAATCCAAGGGCATCAGTTTGGTGGAATTAGGCGCAGAGAGCAATGGTCTGTCCGAGAAGAAGGGGAAACAACTGACCGATTCCTATGCGGAAAACGCTTCCGGCTGTTTCGCCTATGCCCTGGAGGGTGGGAGGAACTATACCGCCTGGGCGCCGGTTTCCTACAACGGCTGGCGGATCGTGCAATTTTCCCCATCGCCTAATGTGAGCATTGAGCGGACGTCTATGATGCAGACCGTGGCTATGCTGGTAAGCTTGGCGGTGTGTGGTGTTTTGGCTGCCCTGATGTGGCGTCAGAAGGCCCGCATGGCGGCGGAGCGGCTGCGGTATGACACTTTGTCAGAATTTAAGGACACCCTGTTGTTTGAGTATCACTGTGAAGATGACAGTTTAGAGTTTACCGCCAATGCGCTGGAGACACTGGAGATGACAGACGTCTGGGTGGAGCATGTTACAGATGAGAGCGTTGATTTCTCTATTTTCCACCCGGAGGATGTGGACAATGTGCGCCGGGCGTTGAGAAACGCATCGAACATGGCTCCTAACCAGATTGAGCACGACCGGGTGCGCATGAAGAAGCGGGATGGGAGCTACAGCTGGTACCGCAGTCAGTATAAGGCAATTTTCGACCAGGACGGCTGGGTCAGCCGGGTAATTGGCACACTGACCGATATCAGCGTGCAGATCGACCGGGAACAGGAGCTGCGGGATCAGGCCCAGCAGGACCAGCTGACAAAGCTGTATAACCGGGCGGGCGTGAAGCTGATTGACGCTCGTCTGGAGCAGATATCTCGCGGTGTCCTCTTTATGATGGACCTGGACGATTTCAAGTCAATCAACGACAATTATGGCCACGCCGCCGGCGATAAACTGCTTACCGCAGTGGGCCAGATTCTGACAGAGACCTTCCGTACAGACGATATTGTGGCCCGGGTGGGGGGAGACGAGTTTGTCGCTTTCCTCTCGGGCTCCGACAGCAGAACCACCGCTGAGCAGAAGGGGCAGGAGATTCTGGACCGGGTACGGGCCCTGCGGATTGAGGGCATTCATACTATGGCCAGCGTCAGTATTGGCGCAGCCAGCGCCCCCACCTACGGGCGGAATTATGAAACACTCAGCATAGTGGCGGATGAGGTGCTGTATCAGGTTAAAAAGGGCGGAAAAGGCGGCTTTATCCTCAAGTAACAGAGAAATCCACCCCGACCAGGGGTGGATTTCTCTGTTACAGATGTTTTTCCAGTACCTGAGCAAAGACGTCTGGGGGCATGACGCCCACCTTGCGGTCGATCTCTCTGCCGTCTTTGAAGAAAATAACAGTGGGGATGTTCATCACGCTGTAGCGGATGGCCAGTTCGTGTTCCTCGTCGGTATTGACCTTGCCGACTGTAGCTTTGCCATCGTACTGTTCGGCCAGGGACTCGATAACGGGGCCCAGCATCTGACAGGGGCCGCACCACTCTGCCCAGAAGTCTACCATCATCAGCTGTCCCTCACTGAGGGCTTTGTCAAAGGTCTCTTTGTTGAAATGAATCATTGCCATCTTCCTTTCGTTTGTCTATTCCTCTCTCACTTGTAAGGTGCTCTGCGCGGCGGCTTACCGGCCCTGATCCAGATGCTCACAGGCGGACAGAGCGGCCACATGGCCTTCGCCCACCGCCTTGGATACCTGGAGCGGGGCGCCGGTGCAGTCTCCAGCTGCAAAAACGCCGGGAATATTGGTGGCCATCCGGCGGTCCACTTTGATTGCGCCCTCCTCTGTTTCCAGCGCAGGAAGCAGGTCGGTGGGAGCCACTGCCCGGCGGAGGATAAACACCCCAGAGCAGGGAAGAAAGGCACCATCCGCCTCCAGTCCGGTGACGGTCTCCTCTCCCTTGACAGCCAGCTTTCCGGCTTTCACATAGGGGATGTCTCCGTTCAGCCCCTGGGGCTGGTAGGGAGAGACATAGACCACTTGACAGCCCAGGCCGCAGAGATAGTTGGCCTCTTGAGGGGCGTCAGGGGCCAGCCCCACTACGGTGACGGGCCTGTTCCGGTAGAGCATCCCGTCGCAGGTGGCGCAGTAGCTAACACCCCGGCCCAGGAATTCCGCCTCGCCGGGGTATTTGGCGGCCCGGACAACCCCAGGAGCCAAAATCAAGGCTTTTCCTTGAAACACCTGGCTGCCCACGGTGACAGAAAAGCCATTCCAGGCCAGCAGGGAGAGCGCTTTGCCTGACACGAATTCAGTCCCAAGGGACTCCGCATGACGGAGAAACTCCTCCAGTACTTCTGAGCCCGTCCGGCCGGGGAGACCGGGGTAGTTGTCCACCCGCTCCGCACGGGCCAGCGGACTGTCCTGCCAGCGGCTGCCGATGACCAGGACGCTCTTGTCCCGCCCCCGGGCGGCGATGGCCGCAGCCAGTCCGGCGGGGCCGGAACCGATGATGAGGATATCATAGACCATAGGAGCCACCTCCTTTTCCCAAATAAGTATACCCGTTTTCTGCCGGGGGAGCAACCAGTTTTCTCGATTCTATTCCAAGTCCGCCTGATTTTCTGTAACTTTATCACAAAAGGCGGCGATTTTTGGAGAGCTTTCCCTACGACCTGCCGGAAGAACAGGATTGCTGCGGGAAATCCTTGCATTTTCCCCGGAAACAGGTGTAAAATAAGTAAGATATTTTATGCTGGTCCGTGGGCCGGCATGCCAAGGAGACAGGAGGAAACGCTATGTCGGAAGAGGTCAAGACTGTTGCTGAAGGAGATCTGACAGAGAGCCAGAACTTTATCCACCAATTTATCCAGGAGGACATTGCCGAGGGGGGCCGTTGCGCCGGAATGCAGGTGCACACTCGTTTTCCCCCCGAACCCAACGGCTATCTGCATATCGGCCACTGCAAGGCCCTGATTATCGACTTCGGCTCTGCTGAGAAGTTTGGCGGCATCTGCAACCTGCGCATGGACGATACCAACCCCGCCAAGGAGGACACCGAGTTTGTGGACGCCATCAAGGAGGACATCCACTGGCTGGGCTTCGACTGGGGAGACCGGTTCTTCTATGGCAGCGACTACTTTGAAAAGACCTATGAGCTGGCCATTGGCCTCATTAAAAAGGGCCTGGCCTATGTCTGCGAGTTGACCCCCGAGCAGTTCCGGGAGTACCGGGGGGACGTGAACACCCCCGCCCGCTCCCCCTGGCGCGACCGGCCCATGGAGG
>CATKHE010000120.1 GCA_949747935.1 uncultured Eubacteriales bacterium | reverse complement strand
CCAAGATGGACCTGATTAAAATGGCCAATCAGAACGCCCGGGAGGAGGTGGAGCGGGCCACCACCCACGAGGAGCGGCGGAACAAGCTCCTGGAAGCCCTGGGGAAGATGCTCAGCCTGGAAGCTCCCCCCAAACGGATGGAGTCCTACGACATCTCCAACCAGGGGGCCAGTGACATCGTGGCCTCTATGGTGGTCTACGTGGACGGCAAGCCGTTAAAGCGGGACTACCGCCGGTTCAAGCTGAAGGATATGGACGGCCCCGACGACTACCCCCCCAGGGAGCGGGTGCCCCCCCGCCGCTTCCGCCGGTATCTGGACGGGGACGAGAAGTTTTCCGATAAACCTGACCTGCTTCTCATCGACGGCGGCCATGAGCATGTGAAGGTGGCCCGGCGGGTGCTGGAGACGCTGAATTTGGACATCCCCGCCTACGGCATGGTGAAGGATGAGCGCCACCGCACTCGGGCCCTGGTCCACCCGGACGGCCGGGAGATCGGTATTCAGTCCATCCCAGCGGTCTTCGCGCTGATTGGGCAGATTCAGGAGGAGACCCACCGTTTCGCCATCGAGTACCACCGTCAGCTTCAGGCGGGGCATGTAAAGACCTCTGTTTTGGAGAAAATACCTGGCGTAGGGGAGAAGCGCCGCGCTCAGCTCTTAAAACACTTCAAGACGATCAAGGCCATCAAGGGGGCCTCCCTGGAGCAGCTCCAGGAGGTAGTTCCCAGGAATACCGCCCAGGCGGTGTATGATTACTTTAAATCTAATCAGTAAAGGATGAGTGCAATGCGCATCATATCCGGTTCCGCCCGGGGCAGAAAGTTGAAGGAGCCCCAGGGAATGGACACCCGGCCCACCACGGGTAAAGTGAAGGAGTCGCTGTTCAACATCATTCAATTTGAGCTGGAGGGCCGGCGGGTGCTGGACCTTTTCGCCGGCACGGGACAGCTTGGTCTGGAGGCCTTGTCCCGGGGGGCGGAGCACTGCGTCTTTGTGGACCAGTGGCGGGAGTCGGTTGCCCTGGTACGGGAAAATGTAAAGCTCTGTGGCTTTACAGAATGTTCCAGGGTGGCCCAGGAGGATGCGCTGTCCTTCCTGTCCGTCTGCCGGGAGAAGTACGACATTGTCTTCCTGGACCCGCCCTATCAGAGCGGTTTGTTGGAAAAATCCTTAAAATTGCTGACACAGTTTGACATTTTGCGGGAACATGGTATAATAGTTTGCGAAAGCGGGACGGAATGGACGGTTCCGCCCCTGGAGCCCCCCTACGAGGTGGGCCGGGAGTACCGGTATGGACAGATCAAGCTGAGCCTCTGCCGCCGGACCGGGAGCGTGGGAAGATGAGCACAGCTATCTATCCGGGAAGCTTTGACCCAGTGACGCTGGGGCACCTGAATATTATCAAGCGGGCGGCCGCCTGTTTCGACAAGGTGATTGTCTGCGTTATGGTAAACTCCAAAAAAACGGGGATGTTTTCCCCAGAGGAACGGGTGGAGCTTTTAAGAAAGTCCACCGCCCGGTTTCCCAATGTGGAGGTGGACTTTTCAGATGAGCTTCTGGCGGCCTACGCCAAGCGGCGCCGGGCCCATGTGGTGGTAAAGGGCCTGCGGGCTGTGTCTGACTTTGAGCAGGAGGTTCAGATGGCGGTGATCAACCGACACCTGAACCCCAAGTTGGAGACTATGTTCCTGGCGTCCAGCGAAAAGTATACCTATCTCAGCTCTACCATTGTCAAGGAGATGGCCCGATATGGGGCGAATCTGGCGGATTTTGTTCCAAGAGAGATTGTGGACGATGTAAACCAGCGTATGAGGGAAATGGAAAGAAAGGAAGTCTGACCTATGGCAAGCGGTGTGGAAGAACTTTTGGACATGCTCTTTGAAATGATCGACGAGGCGAAAAATGCCCCGCTGTCCAGCGACAAGTGCATCATTGAGCGGGACCGGGCCTTGGACCTAATCGACGATATCCGCAGCCAGTTCCCTATGGAGCTGACGGAGGCCCGGAAAATGATGGCCCGCCGGGCAGAGATGGAGGCGGACTCCAAACGCAAGGCGGATTCAATTGTCCGGTCTGCGGAGGACCGGGCCAAACAGATGCTGGCCTCTGACGCCATTGCGCTCCAGGCCAAGCAGAGAGCCAATGAGATGATTCGTCAGGCGGAGGAGCGCAGCCGCGCCCTGAAACGCTCCGCCAATGAGTACTGTGAGGATGCCCTGCGCCGTACGGAGGAGGCCGTGGCGGAAGCCTATGACGAAATTAAACAGTCCCGCGTGCGTTTCCGCGCTGCCGCTAACGCTACCACCGCTTCGGCGGCCTCCGCTGTTCAGAATGGAGGAAGGCCTATCTATGATGCGGATAAGGATACTTGACAGAAATAATATTTCTGTGGCTGCAAAGCCGGTTGCTTCGTCTGTTGAGGGCGGTCGCATGATGCCTATGGGTCATGCGGCCGCCCTTTTGCAGTACCCGGCCATTCAGGTATGATTGGTAAACAAAGCCATGCAAATTTCTGTATATCCTGGCAACTCCTGCGGATACTATTTTTGGCTTAACAATCTTGAGTTCCGGAATTGTATCATAATACCGCAGGAGGCATGAGAGAGATGAAAGCAACTGGAATCGTCAGGAGGATCGACGACCTTGGAAGAGTCGTGATCCCCAAAGAAATCCGCCGGACTATGCGTATCCGGGAGGGCGACCCCCTGGAAATATACACCGACAAGGACGGTGGAGTGATTTTTAAGAAGTATTCCCTGATGGGCGGGCTGGTAGACTTTGCCGGCCAGTTGTGCGAAACTTTGAACCGCACCACTGGTCAGGTGACGGTCATCACGGATCGGGACAGCTGTATCGCTGTGGCAGGTGTCCCCCGCAGAGAGCTGATGGACAAAGCGGTTTCTCCCCAGATGGAGCGGCTGATGGAGGGGCGGCAGGTTTATCAGTTCAAGCCGGGGGAGGAGACAGTACCTCTGTGCGCCGACAGCGACAAGTATTTCTTGTCTACTGCTGCGCCTATTCTGTCTGAGGGAGACGTGCTGGGCTGTGTCCTCTTTGTGGGCGGCAACGAAAAGCTCACCAGCGGAGAGGTGGAGTACAAGCTGGTCCAGTCCATCGCCGGATTTCTGGGACGGCACATGGAAAGCTGATTTTTCAACAGGAAGCAGGGACGGTATGCCGTCCCTGTTTTTATTATATTTTCTTAACTTTTTGAGCTACAGATATTACAATATACTTGTGGCTCAGAAAGTAGGTGATAATTTGAGCCTACGTACAGGAAGGCCGAGATCAGAAGACATCGAACTCAAAGCCCGCTTTGACGCAGAGACGGACAGAAGAATTCAGGAATACTGCAAAAAACAAAACAAGACAAGGACAAAAGTTGTGCGGAAGGGGATTGATCTGGTTTTAGCCAATGTTTGCTGCCGCTGACCGGAAGCCCGCACTGGTGCAGCAAGGTCTTTTAACTCCAGGGCGGTGTAAATCTCCGCAAGAACACGGTCAGGGGCGAGATTGATATCCGCCCTTTTTCCAGAAGAATTTGACACACGCTTTCTTTCCCCGTCCTTCCCGTTGCCGAAATCAAGTGTATTTTATTCTCCGAAAGCAAACGGCCTCTTTCTCCTGGGGGCCAGCCAGAACAGGGAATAGACAAACCGTCCTGGGGGCATTGTGTCCGCCGGTGACAATCTCGTCGAAGTGGAGCAGCAGAGCGGTGGTATATTAAATCGAAGTTGCGCAGAGCGACCTGTGTTGAGCGAGAGGGCGGTTGCTGGGCTTGCTGGTCGATGCACCATCCTTCTATCTGTCGGCGTCCTCCGCCGCCTGACCGCTGTCGGTGGGCTGTACGGCCCGCTTGCCCCGTTTCTCCAGCGATTGCTGCACCCGCAACTGGGCCACGTCCTCACCCCAAAACGATAAAAAAATCAGGCCACACAAGGCCGTGTGGCCTTGTGTAACCTAATAATAATGGCTGCCCAGAGGAAATTTGTTCTGAAAATCTCTTGACAGCGATATGGGAGATGTGGTAACATGCCCCTTACAACAAAGGGGAGTAGTCGGCGCGCCTTTTGGGTGCGCGGCACCAGTCAACAAGCATGTGCGGTCCGTGAGGCCGCTCTGGCTGTGCCTGAAATGACCAGACCTGCGTTCCGACGACTCGGAGCGCAGGTCTTTTTTGATAGATGTCCCAAAATTGGGAAAAGATAAAGAAAAAAGGAGTGCAGGAAAATGGATTTTTCATTTCTTTGGCAGGGGATCATGTCCATCACTTGGCAGCAAATGGTCATGTATGTCATCGGCGGACTGCTCATCTACCTGGCCATTGAGAAGGGCTTTGAGCCCGCGCTGCTCATGCCCATGGGCTTCGGGGCCATCCTGGTCAACCTGCCCCTGTCCGGGGTCATCGACCAGTTCAGCGCCGGGGTGGGGGAGACCCACGGCATCATTCAATGGCTCTTTGAGGTGGGCATCGAGGCCAGCGAAGCCATGCCCCTCCTGCTGTTCATCGGCATTGGCGCCATGATCGACTTCGGCCCTCTGCTGGCCAACCCCAAGCTGTTCCTGTGCGGCGCGGCAGCCCAGGCGGGCATCTTCCTGACCATCATTATTGCCGTTCTGCTGGGCTTCGACCTGAAGGACGCCGCCTCTATCGGCATCATCGGCGCGGCGGACGGCCCCACCTCTCTGCTGGTGTCCCAGACGCTGAAGTCCAACTTTGTGGGGGCTATCGCCGTGGCGGCCTACTCCTATATGGCCCTGGTGCCCATCATCCAGCCCTTCGCCATCAAGCTGGTGACCACCAAAAGGGACCGGGCCATGAAAATGCCTTACAAGCCCCAGGGTGTCACCCGACGGATGCGGATTTTGTTCCCCATTGTAGTGACGGTGATCGCCGGGCTGGTGGCCCCCGCGTCGGTGGCGCTGGTGGGCTTCCTCATGTTCGGCAATCTGATCCGGGAGTGCGGCGTGCTGTCCACCCTGTCCAACACCGCCCAGAACGATCTGGCCAACCTCGTCACGCTGCTG
>CATKHE010000119.1 GCA_949747935.1 uncultured Eubacteriales bacterium | reverse complement strand
CCTGACTGCAAGCCTGCGCACGGTCTCGCGCCGGGGCCGTTCAGCTGTCATTTTGGATTTAGTGTATATATACTATATGCACAGTATAGCGGCTCTTGGCCCTCCTGTCAATAGGGGAGCGAAAAAAATTTTACGGACCGCCTCAGCCAGTGAGGCAGTCCGATTTTTATTGTCCCCGCGGCGAAAAGGCCGCAAATCCGACAGGGGGACTGTCCTATAATGGATTGGAAAATAATGGGATATACCCAAGGAAAGGAGCGGGTCCCCATGCCGGTGACCTGTAGAGAGGACGACCGCCAGCTCACCGCCCTGGTGGCGGGGGAGCTGGACCACCACGGGGCCAAGGAGGTGATGGTGGAGCTGGACCGCCGCATCGACCTGGCCCAGCCGCGCCAGCTCACCCTGGACCTGAGCGGGCTCACCTTTGCCGACAGCTCGGGCATCGCCGTGCTGCTCCGGGCCCACCGCCGGATGGGACAGGTCCAGGGGGCTATGCGGGTGGTGAACACTCCGGTCCAGGCGGAGAAGGTGTTCCGGGCCGCTGGACTGGAGAGAATTATCAGATTTGAGTAAAAATGGCTCCCTCCTTGAGGGAGCTGCCGCCGCAGCAGGCGGTGGCTGAGGGAGTATTCCATTCGCGAACTCCCTCCGTCACGGCCTTGCCGTGCCACCTCCCTCTGAGAGGGAGGCAAAAAGGAGGATACATATGAAAATTGAGAATCAGGTTACATTGGAATTTCCCAGCCGGTCGGCCAACGAGGGCTTTGCCCGGACGGCGGCGGCCTGCTTTGCCGCCCAGCTGGACCCCACCCTGGAGGAGGTCAACGACATCAAGACGGCGGTGAGCGAGGCGGTGACCAACGCCATTGTCCATGCCTACCCGGACGTCATCGGGCGGGTGTCGGTCAAGCTGCGCATCCGGGAGGGACATGTGCTGGAGATTGTGGTGAAGGACTGGGGGGTGGGCATCGCCGACGTGGACCAGGCCCGCGTCCCCCTGTTTACCACCGGTAACGAGGAGCGTTCCGGCATGGGCTTTACCATTATGGAGAGCTTTATGGACACGCTGAAGGTCCGTTCCACCCCCGGAAAAGGGACCGTTGTCACCATGGCCCGGAAGATATCCCGCCGGGCCGGGCGGTGAGCGGGCCGCTGGCCGGCTCCGCTCTGCTGGAGGCAGCCCGGGGGGGCGACAGCGCCGCCTGTGAGCAGGTCCTCCTGGAAAACAACGGCCTGATCTGGAGTGTGGTCCGCCGGTACTACGGCCGGGGGGTAGAACCCGACGACCTGTATCAGCTGGGCTGCCTGGGGTTTCTCAAGGCGGTGCAGGGCTTCGACCCCCAGTACGGCACCCAGTTCTCTACCTACGCCGTGCCCAAGATCGCCGGGGAGATCCGCCGTTTCCTCAGGGACGATGGGCCTGTGAAGGTGAGCCGGGGGCTGAAGGAGCGGGGGAGCGCCATCCGGGGGACCCGGGCCCGTCTGGCCGCCGACCTGGGCCGGGAGCCCACCCTGTCCGAGCTGGCGGAGGAAACCGGCTTGTCCCCTGAGGACATCGCCGCTGCCGAAACGGCCGCCGAGCCGGTGGTCTCCCTCCAGGCGGAGACAGGGGCGGACGGACTCACCCTGGAAGGGATGCTTACCACAGGGAACGAGGAGGAGGGTATGGTAGAGCGGCTGACCCTCCGCACGGCGATAGACGCTCTCCCGGAGCGGGAGCGGCAGGTCCTCCTCCTGCGCTATTATAAGGGACTGACCCAGATGAACACCGCCCGGGTGCTGGGGGTGTCTCAGGTGCAGGTGTCCCGGCTGGAGCGGAGAGCGCTGGACAAGCTGCGGCGGGAATTGCTGTGAAAACGCCCGTCTCCCCAGGGGAGACGGGCGTCTGAATTCATTTGTTGTATTCATCGAAGGTTCTGACCACGCCTGGCTCAGGAGCGGGCGTGACCAGGGAGACCACCACGATAGCGGCCAGGGCTACCAGGAAGGCGGGCAGCAGCTCGTAGATGTTCCAGATGCCGCCCAGAGGCTTGATCTGGAATTTCCACACGAAAATCATCACGCCTCCGGCCACCAGGCCGGCCATGATGCCCTGACGGTTGCTCCGCTTCCAGAACAGGGCGCACAGCATAGCGGGGCCAAAGGTGGCGCCGAAGCCCGCCCAGGCGAAGGAGACAATCTGGAACACGTTGCTGTTGGGGTCCCGGGCCAGGAACAGGGCGATCACAGCGATAACGATAACGGTGAGGCGGTCGCACAGCATGGTCTGTTTCTGGGTCAGCTTGATGCCGAAGACATTCTGCACCAGATTTTCCGAGAAGGCGGAGGAGGCGGCCAGCAGCTGGCTGTCTGCGGTGGACATGGTGGCGGCCAGGATACCAGCCAGGATGCACCCGGCCACAATTGCGGGGAAGATGCCATAAGTGGACAGCAGGTCGGACAGTTTGACAATCACCGTTTCGGTGGCGCTGCCCTCCAGGAAGGGGATGCGCCCGGCGGCGGATACGGCGTGGCCCACGATGCCGATGAACACCGCCACCCCCATGGAGATCACCACCCACACCGAGGCGATGCGCCGGGACAGCTTCAGCTCGTTCTCGTCCCGGATGGCCATGAAGCGGACCAGGATGTGGGGCATTCCAAAGTAGCCCAGGCCCCAGGCCATCATGGACACGATGCGGATGAAGCCGTAGGGCTCAGCGGAACCGGTACCCGCGTTGTAGGTCTCACCGAAGCTGAGGAAGCCGGGCAGGTTGCGGGCGTGGTCCAGCACGGCGTCCATGCCCCCGGCCTGGACGATGCCGAAGACCACGATAATGGCCAGGGCGATGGTCATAATGACCGACTGAATCAGGTCCATGGTAGCCACGGCGGAGAAGCCGCCCACCGAGGTGTAGCTGATGATGACGATGGCGCCGATGACGACCGCCGTCATATAGTCCCAGCCGAAGAGGCTGTTGAAGAGCTTGCCGATGGCGGCCAGGCCGGAGGCCACATAAGGCACGAAGAAAATGAGGATAATCAGGGCGGAAAT
>CATKHE010000118.1 GCA_949747935.1 uncultured Eubacteriales bacterium | reverse complement strand
GGCCTGATTGAAGAAAAAGGAGCGGCAAAGCCGCTCCTTTTTTGATTAAAGCAGTTCCTTGACCTTGGCGGCCTTGCCCACGCGGTCACGCAGATAGTACAGCTTGGCGCGGCGCACCTTGCCCCGGCGGACGACCTCCACCTTCTCCACGGAAGGGGCATGGAGGGGGAATACCTTCTCCACACCGATGCCGTAGGAGATACGGCGGACGGTAAAGCTCTCCTCGATGCCGCCATGCTTCTTGGCGATGACGGTGCCCTCGAAGACCTGGATACGCTCCCGGTTGCCCTCCTTTACCCGCAGGTGAACCCGGACGGTATCGCCGATGTTCATCTTGGGGGGCTCGGCCTTTGTGTACTTTTCAGTAAACGCTTTCATCAGATCCATGATTGTTTTCCTCCTGTTGTATAGGCGTTCATTTCAGCTGTTTTCCCCTCGCCGAGGGGCGCCGCAGAGGACCACCCGTTATTCAGACTTAGGAAGTATATCACAGCAAACCGTGGATTGCAAGCTGTTTTCTCCTTCCCAGCAAAAATTTTTAATCTGCCAATAAATAGCTCTGCTCCGGAGAGAGCTGTTCCGGGCGGCGGATGTAGCCGATTCCGTCCTCCTCCCAGATAACGCCCAGCAGCTTGTCCTCCCGGTCCCGTATCTGATAGGTGTTCTCCGCCAGCTCCCGCAGCACCACCGGAGTCAGGCTCTCGCCGTCAAACCAGTACACCACCTGGAACCCCGAGGGGTGGTTGGCCGCCCGGTTCCACCCCCGATACATGGGGTCGGCGGGCAGAGGTGTCACCCCCACCTTGCCTCCCAGAGCGGTGAGCAGACCGGTAAAAGCCCAGTCGCTCTCTGTACAACCGTGGATATGCTCATGGTAAAAGAAATTCTGGTTGGGGAGGTAGGAGGACTCCAGATTCATCACCCCGATCCGTCCGGAGGAGGCGTCTATTCCCTCTGCCGCCACCGTGTCCAACACCAGCCGGGCGATGCGCTGGTCGTTGTAATAGGTGTCGTGATAGTCCTTGATCTCGCTGGCCCCCGCCACGCAGAAGGCAAAAGCCATCAGGGCCGCCAAAAGCGCCGGTCCGCCCCTCCGGACGGAGAGCCTGTCCAAAATCCACAGCAGCAGGGTGTCGGCCAGCAAGGCGATACCAGGGAAGGAGGTCACCGTCCCCCGCAGAGAAAACCAGGGGTTGCCCAGCACCAGGAACAGGCTTGCTGGACCCGCCGCCAGCAGTACACCAGACAGCAGAGCCAGCCAGAAGGGCGCGTCCTCCATTTTCTTCGGCTCCCGCTCCGGCTTCCACCGCCGGACCAACAACCACAGCAGAACGCACAGCGCCGCCGCTCCCAGGGTCCACAGCAGCAGTTCCCCGGAGCGGATCATCCGCACGCCCCGGACAAAGCCCTTGGCCGCCGTGAAAAAGCCTCCGCCCAGAAATGCACAGAAAAACTGCCACAGCACCTTGGGCAGGAAGGAAAACCAGTAGTAACGGGTAAAGGGGAGCAAAATTTCCGCCCGACTGCTGTAAACACCCCCATCCGCCAGCAGCTTAGTGACCAGGAAGTACAGCCCCATGGCAGGCAGTCCCCACAACGACAGGGCGCACCGGCCCAGAGGCTTCCCTCTCCTGGTCCACTCCAGAATGGCCGCCCCCACTGTCAGCGTGATGGACAGCAGACCAGCTTGCTCATAGAATCCGAAAGGAATCAGCTGGAGAAACAGGTAGAGGATCAGCCAGCCCCAGCCCTTCCCGTCCAGCCAGCTCAGGAAGGCTCGGGCCGCCAGGGCGGCGAAGAACATTCCCACTACCACCCGGGTGGAGGCCGACATCCAGTAGGTCCCCTCGATCCCCAGCGGAAGCAGCGCGATGACCACTGGAAGCATGGCGCTGACCCGGAAGTAGCGCCCCAGGATATTCCAGATTATCAGGACGGCGGCCACATACATAACCGAGATCAAGGCCACCCCCACAATCATGTTGTCAAACATGGGGCCCCATACAAAGAAGTCCGCAATCCCCGCCAGAGGGCGGGATGCCAACAGACCGGTAGACTGCTGGAGAGCCATAAAATTGCCGGAGCTGGGGTAGTTGTGGTACTGGATATAGTCGTCCAGCTGGTGATAGTACTCCATTCCGAAGGCGCAGTACCTAACCATCACCAGCAGAAACAGAACCGCGGCCAGACCTACTGTCAGCCTCCAGTCAGTTTTTCTTCGTTCAAGCATTGGAATAGACCTCCTTATGGACCCGGGACACAGCCACCTCAAGCTGAGGGAACGCTTTCTCCAGCCGCCGGGCCAGGGGCGCGCACACCACATTCTCCGTGGGGAAGTGACCGGCGTCCAGCAGATTGAGCCTCAGAGCCCTGGCGTTCAGAAACTGGTTGTATTTCAGGTCGGCGGTGACAAAGGTGTCGCAGCCTTGGGCGATGGCATCCTCCATCATGGAGCCGCAGGCACCGCCTCCCACCGCCACCCTGTGAACAGGCCGTCCCCCGTCCACAAAGCGGACACAAGCGGAGTTCAGCCTCCCCTTCACATAGGCGGCATATTCCCCTGCTGACAGACCGCTTCGATGGACAGCTCCTATCCGGCCGATGCCATAGGGCCGGCCCCTGTCGTCCACCCCCGCCTGACACAGCTGTTCAATATCAGACAGCTCCAGCGCCCGGGCCAAACAGCCGTTGACTCCTCCGTGGGCGGCATCCAGATTGGTATGCGCACAGATGGCAGCAATTTTATGCTCCGTCAGCGCCAGCAGAATGCGCCCAGTGACGCTCTCATCAGTTATCGACTTCACCGGGTGAAAAATCACCGGGTGGTGAGCCACAATCAGCTCCGCTCCCCATTGAACCGCCTCTTCCGCCACCTCCGGGGTGATGTCCAGAGCCACCAGCACTTTTTTCACGTTCTGGCCCCCCCGGCCCACCAGAAAACCGGCGTTGTCAAAGCTCTCCTGGGTGTGAAAGGGGGCAATCTGGTCGATAAACCGGTAAATTCCCCTCACCTCTGCCACTGTTCCCACTCCCTTTTCATATGAATGAGGTCCCTGTAGACCGCCTCCAGCTCCTGCTTTCGGACTGCTGTGGCCTCTCCTCTGGCTCGGGACATCCCCTCCAGAACCCGGCCCGTCCGAGTGATCCACCGGTCCAGCCAGGCCCCCCGCAGGGGGTCGGCAGTGTTCTTTCCGGCCCACAGCTCTGCCGGGGTCATAGGGGCCGTCTCCCCGCTCCGGACCAGCATGGCCATGTATAATGTGTCCCCCTCCCGGGCCAGCCGCTCCTCTTTAATACAAAATCCGTTCTCCTGAAGCCAGCTCCGCAGGTCAGGGAAGGAGGACATGGGCTGTAAAACCAGGGGCAAATTCCGCTCCCGAACCCAAGGAGCGGCGGACAAAACAGCGGCGATGGTCTCACCGCCCATTCCGGCGATGGCCACCGCGTCCACCTCATCGGGCTGGATGCCAGACAGGCCGTCGCACAGGCGGAAAACCACCTTCCCGGCGAGGCCATACTCCCGCACGGTGGCCCGGGCCCGGTCCAGGGGACCCCGCCGCAGGTCGGCGGCGATAGCCTGGGGAATCCTTCCCTCCAGAATCAGTGCGGCGGGCAGATAGGCATGGTCGGTGCCCACGTCGGCCAGCCGAGCGCCTGCCGGCACCAGATCCCCTGCCATCCGCAGGCGGGGAGACAGCTCAGGCCCCCTCACCACTCCGGCCCCCGGGCGGCCCGAACGAGCTTATGAGACATCGGGAACCGCTTTGGCGCAGCGGTGTTTCTCCCTCGATGATTGCCTGTCATTACGCAGAATTTCATCCTGTCACCTCATCAAAGCGAGTATCCACGCTCATCTTAACACAATACTTCCCAGCTGTAAAGTTTTCCCTGAAAAGCCACCTAATATGGCGGTTTTTCACCCTCAAATACCGCCCTGTGACTCCAAAAGAATTTCCACAGGTAAATCATATCCTTTTCCTTCAATCCGCTCTAATTATTTGCTCTATTCTACCACAATTCCCCTCTCCTTTCAATAGCCCGGCAGTTTCACAAATAATCCGCTGATAATGAAAAAAAGACTTGCAAAAATCACCGGCTCACATTACAATTGATAAGCTGGGTTTTACACCCGCTCACGAAAAACTTTAACGGACGGAGTAATGAGTATGAAAAAGATTCAGCATGCCAGTGGCAAAAAGTATAAGCGTATTGGTCAGAAGGTCGGCAATATGGTCGTCATCATGCAGGTGGTTTCGGTCGTCTTTGCCGTTGTCATGTGCGTGACCATGTTCCGAAGCCTGACCACAAAAATGCTGAAGGAGCGCTGCACCAATGGCACCAACATGTTAGCTTACATCCTCAGCCAGACCGACGAGGGCGCAGATATGGACCAGCTGCTGGACGGATTGAAAAGCCGTATGGGCTGTGAATTTACCATTTTTGAGGGCGACACCCGGGCCTATACCACCGTAATCCAGGACGGCAAGCGGGTGGTGGGCACCAAGCTGTCCTCCAGCCTGTCCTCCACCGTGCTCCAGCGGGGAGAGACCTATGTGGGCAAGGCCACCATCCTGGACGAGGAATATCTGTGCTCCTACGTCCCCACTCGTGACGCGGAGGGTAAGGTCAACGGTCTGATCTTCGCTGGAATTTCCAGCGAAGAGGCCAGCCAGCAGACCTTTATGACAGTGGTTATGTCTTCTCTGGTGAGTATCGGCGTCATTATCGTGTGCGTCATGATTATGACCCCGTACTTAAAGAAAACTGTCTCCGCCCCGCTGGCTGAGATCACCCAGGTGGCCAGCCGGCTGGAGAAGGGCGATCTGGGACTGACCAGCGGCGAGGAAATCAGCATTACTGTCCATTCCAATGACGAGGTGGGCGATTTGGCTCAGATCTTCCGTGATACCATACAGCGTCTCAGGTCCTATATCGGTGAAATCTCCAGCGTGCTGGATTCCATCGCCAGCGGCGACCTGACCAACGGTATCCAGCAGGTCTATGTGGGCGATTTCGCGTCCATTCAGCGCTCCCTGGATGGTATCGAGAGCAAGCTGAACGACACCATAAGTCAGATCAAGGTGAGCGCCGAGCAGGTATCCGCTGGCTCTGATCAGGTCTCCAACAGCGCCCAGGCCCTTGCTCAGGGCGCCACAGAGCAGGCCAGCTCGGTGGAAGAGTTGTCTGCCACTGTCAACGAAATCTCTGAAAACGCCAAAAAGACCGCTCAGGCCACCCGGGAGGCCGGCCAGTTTGTGGAGCAGGCTGGCGCCCAGCTTGGCGTCAGCGTAGAGTATGTCAAGCAGCTCAATACAGCGATGGAAAAAATCTCCAGCTCCTCTGAGGAGATTTCCAAGATTATTGCCACTATTGAGAACATCGCTTTTCAGACCAACATTCTCGCCCTGAATGCCGCCGTGGAGGCCGCCCGGGCGGGGGCCGCCGGCAAGGGCTTCGCCGTGGTAGCCGACGAGGTCCGCAACCTGGCTAACAAATCCGACGAGGCCGCCAAAGCCACCAAGGACCTGATCGAAAGTTCCATTGCTTCTGTCAATGAGGGCAGCAGTGTAGTGGAGAAAGTCACTCAATCCCTGGGGCACACCAGCGAGAGCGCCGGCGGCGTGACCGAAAAGATGTCCATTGTGGTGGAGGCCGTGGAGAGCCAGACCGCCGCCATCGCCCAGGTCACCGAGGGCATCGACCAGATTTCCGCCGTGGTCCAGACCAACTCCGCCACCAGCCAGGAGTGCGCCGCCGCCAGCGAAGAGCTGTCCTCTCAGGCCAGCCTGTTCCGTCAGCTGGTCAGTACCTTCCGTCTGAAGCAGGGAGGCCGCTGGTAATATCTCATACATAAACAGCAGGGACCGGAGCAAACGCTCCGATCCCTTATTTTTTATGCTCCGTTTTACTGTTTCACAGGCAGGACGATGACCTGGCCCTCGTAGATGGTGTTGGCGTTTTTCAGCCGGTCGGCGTTGCGCTCAAAGATGGCCAGGTACTCGCCAGCCTTGCCGTACTCTGCGGCAGCGATCTTGCCCAGGGTGTCGCCGGCCTTGACAGTGTACAGCTTCTCACCGGCTCCGGCAGCGGGGGCGGGAATCAGGGAGTCCTTGCCCATCTTCTCGGGCAGAATGATGACTGTGCCCTCCTTCAGCGCCACACCTTTGTTGGCTTTCTGGAGGGCGTAACGCTGGGCGTTGGTGCCGTAGAAGTTGATGCAGATATTGCTCCAGGTGTCACCCTTCTTCACGGTGTAGCTACCCGGGACGTCAGGGATGGCGGGGGTGGTGGGCTCAGTGGGCTGCTCAGGAGTAGTCGGCTGGGTGGGCTGCTCGGGCTCAGTGGGGGTAGTGGGCTGGTCCGGCCCAATGCCCCCATGGATCACGCTCCCGGGACCCGGAACCCCCTTATGCTCCGTCGCAAGCTGTGCGTAACCGCTCTCGCTCATCCAGTAGGTTTCCTCCACATCGAAGCGGCTGTCGTCATAGAAGGTGTCAAATCGAGGGCGGAAGCCAATCAAAAAAAT
>CATKHE010000117.1 GCA_949747935.1 uncultured Eubacteriales bacterium | reverse complement strand
GCATGGACTGGGAGGAGTTTATCACGGACTTCCTGGTTAAAAAGCTGGGGGTGGTCCACGTGGTGGCCGGTCACGATTTTCACTTCGGCCATATGGGCAGGGGCAACCCGGAGCGGCTGAGGGAAAAGTGCCGGGAGCTGGGTGTGGGCTGCGATATTATCCGGAAGGTTGAGCGAGACGGGATTACCATCTCCTCCACCTACATCCGAGGCCTGATCGCCCAGGGAGAGATGGAGCGGGCGGTGGAGTTTCTGGGCCACCCTTACCGCCTGACAGACACTGTGCGCCACGGCAAGCGCCTGGGTTCACGGCTAGGCTTTCCCACAGTGAACCTGTCCTTTACGGAGGGGATCATTGTCCCCGCATTCGGGGTGTACGCCACCAGAGTATGGGTCCTCCCCCTCTGCCCCGACAATCACGAGCCCCCCGGCCCCCGGCACCTCCCTGGAGAGGGGCCCTATCCGGCGGTGACCAACGTAGGGGTCCGGCCCACAGTGGCCGACGGAGACCGGGTGACAGTGGAGGGCTTCATCCTGGACTTTGACGGCGATCTCTACGGCCGCACAGTGCGAATGGAGTTCTACAAGCGCCTGCGGGAGGAGCGGAGGTTCCCCAACCTGGAAGCCCTGACGGAGGAAGTCCAGCGAAACGCAGCGCAGACGCGGGAGTTTTTTATGGGAGCGTGATGGCCAATGGGAGTATTCCACCTTCTGCACCACGAGCATCAGGCCCGGTACGACCGGATGTTCCCCTATCTTTGGGCCTATGTGGTCCTGCTGACCCTGGCCGGCTTTGCGATGGACAGCCCAGGCAGCATTTTCAGAGGACTGTCCATCATTGTCACTACCGAGGACGCCCTCATCACGGACTACGTACTGGTGGCGGGACCAGGGGCGGCCCTGGTGAACTCCGCCATTGTCACCGCCATCAGCATCTGTGTGCTCTACCTCGCCCGGGACACCCTCAACGGTATGACCCTGGTGGAGATGGGGCTGATGTCGGGCTTCTCCCTGTTCGGCAAGAATTTTGTGAACATATGGCCCATCCTGGCCGGGACCTGGCTTTACACCAAATTCCGCCGGGAACCGGCGGGGGGCTACATGGGCATCGGCCTGATGGCCACCGCTCTGGCCCCTATCGTCAGCTATATCGCCCTGGACAACGGCTGGGGCGGCCCTGTCGAAGGGGTGCTGGTGGGGCTGGTAATCGGCTTCATCATGCCGCCTCTGGCCACCTACACCTACCGCATTCAGAACGGCATGAATCTGTACAACGTGGGCTTCGCCTGCGGGCTGACAGCCATGGTCTGCGTGCCGCTGATGGCCTCCTTGGGGGCCGACCCCACCACCTATTACCGCTGGGCCAAGGGCTACGATCTACCCTTCGGCGCCGCGCTGAGCGTGCTGTGTGTCCTGCTCATTGTAAGCGGGCTGTTCTTCGCCAAAAAGCCGGTTTGGGCGGCCTGGGCGGGCTACCGCCGGCTGCTCCAGACCAGTGGTCGGGCTCCCAGCGACTACCTGCGCATGTTCGGCCCCGCCCCCGTCCTCATCAACACCGGAGTCAACGGACTCATCGGCATGCTCTATATCCTCCTCACCGGCGGGGACCTGAACGGTCCCACCGTGGGGGGC
Source organism: uncultured Eubacteriales bacterium (assembly GCA_949747935.1). The sequence goes on along the minus strand of CATKHE010000117.1, from coordinate 4,331 downwards.
ATTCTCACCATAATGGGCTTCTCCGCCTTCGGCAAGACCGCCTTCAACATCCTGCCGGTGATGGCCGGGGTGGCCCTGGGCAGCCTGGTGATGGACTGGTCCCTCACCGACTCCGCCGTCCAGCTGGCCTGCCTGTTCTGCACCACCCTTGCCCCCATCGCCGGCTATTTCGGCTGGGCCTATGGAATCCTGGCCGGATTTCTCCACTCCTCAGTGGTGCTGTACACCGGCTCCCCCGTGGCGGGGATGAACCTGTATAACAACGGCTTCTCCGGCGGGCTCATCGCCATTGTCCTCTACCCCACCATTATGGCCATCGCCCGCCACCGCAAGCCAGTGCTCCAGGAGGAGGACTACTTCGACCAGCTGGAGGGCGACCGCCCCGTCGTCCCTCCCGACCCTCACACCATCAAGGAGGAGGAATAAAACAAGCCGCCCGCCTCTCACAAGGCGGGCGGTTTTCAATCAATCGGAGGGCTTGTCCCCCTCCTCCCCCAGAACCTCGTGGCACAGGGCCAGAGCCTCCTGGAGCTGCCGGTACATGTTTTTGTCGATGATGGTCTCTTCGCCGGCCTCATAGGCGGCGATGGACCGATTCACGTTCACCAGATGCCGCCGCTCCCCCACCGGCTTGTTGTTCCGGTGGACCATGTAGTAGGGGGTATACCGCACGTCGGTGAGCGTGGTGTTCCCCTCAGTGTCCTTTGTCAGCTCCAGGTCCAGAATCACGGTGGTCTTGGTGGCCAGGTCCTTGCTGTGGTCGTCGAAATTCTGGTTGGAGATGAAGTTGCCTAGGGAGTAAATGACAAAGCCCTGCCGCTCCTGTCCGTCCTCCCCGGCGGCGGTGATGGTGCCGTAGGGCTGAAGGACGTGGGGATGGCCCCCCAGCACCAGGTCCGCCCCCTGCTCCACCAGGAACTGGGCCACCTTTTCCTGGTGGCCGTTCTGCTTGGTGCGGTACTCAATTCCCCAGTGGGTGATAACGGCGATAAGATCGGTGTCCAGTGCCCGAGCGGCGGCCATGTCCTCGGCCAGCATGTCATAGTCCGGGTTAGAGACGCTGGTAGTATAATCAATGTTGAAGACGTTGGCGGCGTATGGCTTGCTGTCGGGCAGCTTGTGGCCGTTGAGACCGTAGGTATAGGCCAGGAAGGCCACCGAGATTCCCCCCACGTCGGCCACATAGATGCCGTTGTTCTCATCCCGCTCCTCCTGGGAGCGATAGGTGCCCACATGGGGGATATTGGCCTGGTCCAGCACATCCAGAGTACGGTTCAGGCCGTCGATGCCCGTGTCCAGGGTGTGATTGTTGGTGGTGCACAGCAGGTCGAAGCCTGCGTCCTTGATATTATAGGCCAGCTCATCGGGGGAGTTAAACCGGGGGTAGCCAGAGTACTCCGGCCCGCCGGCCAGGGTAGTCTCCAGATTTCCCACGGCAAAGTCGGCCAGAGCCAGCTGCTCCGCCGCCTCCCGGAGGACATGGGTGTAGTCATAGGAATCGGTCTCCGCCACATAGCAGTCATTGGTCAAGGGCATGTGGCTCATAATATCCCCTGCCACCATCAGGTGGGCGACGACGGGCTCCGGTTCAGGCTCGGGCTCCACTGGGGAGACGGGGTCCGGCTCAGACTGGGCGGGGGGCTGAGAAATGCCGGCGGACTGGTCCGCATCCACAGGCTGACTGGGGGCGCAGCCTGCCAGCAGCAACAGGGTTAGTGCAAGGGAAATCAAACGTCTCATACCGGCTCATCCTCCATTCTTTGATAAAGCAGCTCCATCAGGTCATAACACAGGGCATACATGCCCCGCTCATTCATGTTCCGGGGTGTGCCGGTGGTGATGACCACCACGCCGTTTCCGGTCTCCGGATTATACGTCATCAGGGAAAAGACGCCATAAGCGCTTCCGGTGTGATAATAGAGCACCTCCTGCCCCATCACATTCTCCTGCCGGCGGAGGATCAGGCACTGCTCAAAGGGGGTATAGCCCTCCAGGCTCACGGTAAACCGTGGGGTCTCCATGTCCTTCACCGATGCCTCAGACAGCAGGCGGGTCTCCTTGAACTTGCCCTCCATAGGCTCCGCCACCACCATCTGCGTTCCGCTCTCCGCGTCCGCTACCTCGGTGTAGGCGTACACCGGCTCCTTATACACCCCGTCGTTGGCCAGCACGGCCACCAGCTTGGCCATATCCACCACGCTGGTGGTATAACCCCCGGGGAAGTAAGAGGCGGTCTGACCGATCTGGGTGGGGACGGACTGACCGGCGTGCTCGGCAGCGGAGCGTCCCACGCCCCCTGTGGTGTACAGAGTGGCCACCTCGCTCACGTCCATCTTTCCCCCGCAGAAGGAGGCCTTAGCCCCAATAGGTTCTAAAAACCGCTGCTGTAAGTAATCGTCCAGCAGACCGTCATAGGCCAGTTCCAGGGTTGTGCCCAGAATGCACATGCCAAAGTTGCTGTAGGACCAGTAGCCCCCGTTTCCCGGCTCCATGCTCCGCCAGGAGGACTTACTCTGAAGGATGCCCCGCAGCTTGGACAGGCCCCGGGTAGTGTCCAGATTCTTAATGGAGGAGGTATGAGTCAAAAAGGTCCGAACGGAGGGCTGCGTCTTGCTGTAGGGGTTGACGGCTCCCGCTCCCCAGTAGTCGCTGATGGGGGCGTCCAGGTCCAGAAGGCCGTCCTCCGCCATGGCCATGGCGCACATGGCAATCACCACCTTGCTGATGGAGGCGATGCGAATCTTGGTGTCGGAGGTCATCTCCCGCTCATTCTTCACCGCCCAGCCCCAGGCTCCGGCCTGACTGAGCTGCCCCAGCTCCACAGTCGCCACCGCCACCCCGACGGCCTGATAGCGCTCCATCACTTGGGCCAAAGCCGTGTCCACGTCCTCCTGCGTAAGAACAGGCCGTGGCTCCGGCTCGGGCTCCGGCATCACAACGGGCAGAAACTCCTGCGGCCCGGGCCCGCTGACGCCCGGAGTGCCCGGATTGGACCCGGAGATGTATCCGGAGGAGCTGGACGCGGCGGACCCGCACCCGGAGAGACAGATTGCAAGGGCGGTAATCAGCGCCCCCATACGAGAGGGTAATCGCGGCATATCAGGCGCTCCTTTCAGCCTTTTTGTCTGTTTATGTCGTTTGTACTGATAAAAAACACTGGAGCAAAGCGAACTTTGCTCCAGCGTGGCACGCCCGAAGGGACTCGAACCCCCAACATTCAGAACCGGAATCTGACGCTCTATCCAATTGAACTACGGACGCGTATCTCAAAGGCGCTACGTTAGTATAGCACCTTTGAGCCGTTTTGTAAAGAGGAAAATTCCCAATTTGAGTCAAAAATTGAGAAGTCAGGGCCGGATGTCCCGATAGGGGGCAAGCTCCTCGGCGTCCGGGTCGTCGAAGACCTTGGCGAAGGTCTCGGCGTCCATGGTCTCGTGGTCCAGCAGATACCGGGCGGTGACCTCCAGCTCATGGCGGCGCAGCTTCAAAATTCGCTCGCAGTTGGCATAGGCCCCGTCGATGAGGGCGCTGACCTCCTGGTCAATGCGGGCGGCCACCTCTTCGGAGTAACTCTTGGCCTGTGCCATGGACCGGCCGATGAACACCTCGTCGTGGCCCGTCTCATAGACCACGCTGCCCAGCCTTTCGCTCATGCCGTAGCGCATGACCATGTTCCGGGCGATGGAGGATGCCCGCTGGATGTCGCTGCCCGCACCGGTGGAGATGTCCCCCAGCACCAGCTGTTCGGCCACCCGGCCGCCCAGGCAGCGGGCGATCTGCTCCATAAGTTCCCGCTTGGACTGATAGGCCCGGTCCTCGTCGGGCAGGGAGATGGTCATACCTCCCGCCTGTCCCCGGGGGATGATGGTGATCTGATGGACCGGGTCGGCGGTGGACAGCTCGTGAATGACCACCGCGTGGCCCGCCTCGTGGTAGGCGGTGAGGGTCCGGGTGTGCTCCGTGACCACCCGGCTGCGCTTCTCCGGGCCGGCAATCACCTTGAGCATGGCCTCGTGGAGGTCATTTCTGGTAATGAACCGCCGGTCCTGACGGGCGGCCAGCAGAGCCGCCTCATTGAGCAGATTCTCCAGGTCGGCCCCGGTAAAGCCGGATGTGGCCCGGGCCACGTCCTTCAGGACAACGTCCTCGGCCAGGGGCTTCTCCCGGGCGTGGACCTTCAAAATGTCCTCCCGGCCCTTGATGTCGGGCAGACCCACATAGATCTGCCGGTCAAACCGGCCGGGCCGCAGCAGGGCGGGGTCCAGGATGTCCTGCCGGTTGGTGGCGGCGATGACAATCACGCCCTCGTTGGAGGCAAAGCCGTCCATCTC
>CATKHE010000116.1 GCA_949747935.1 uncultured Eubacteriales bacterium | reverse complement strand
CCATCGAGCTGCCCCACGCCATGCTGCTGGCCGACTGCAACGACATAGTCCCGCCCCTGTCCCAGCAGACGGAGGAGATGGAGCTGCTCTACGATTTCGGCCTGATGGAGGAGGGCGGCCATATCAAGGGCTGGCTGCTGACCCGGGAGCAGATGGAACAGACCGCCCAGGCTATCCGGGAGTGGAAGGCCTGGGCGGACCGGGAGCGGGACGGCCTGCTCTTTGTGGTGGGGGACGGCAACCACTCCCTGGCCGCCGCCAAGGAGTGCTACGAGCGGCGCAAGAGTCTCACCAACCCGGAGCAATGGCCCGACCTGCCCTCCCGGTACGCCCTGTGCGAGCTGGTCGAGCTCCACGGCGAGGGGATGGAAATTGAGCCCATTCACCGGGTGGTTTTCGGTGTCAGGCCGGAGGCGCTGCTGGACGCCATAGGCCGCTATTATCCGGACGCCCTCCGGGGCAGGCAGATCGACCCGCAGATCAGGGAGAAGGCCCAGTGCATTTCCTTTGTATATCAGGAGGGCGAAGGGGTGTTCGCCCTGCTCCACAGCTCATCCTTGACGGAGGCAGGAGCGCTCCACCATTTCCTGGACCAGTATCTGGAGCGAAACACAAGGGTCCGGGTGGACTACATACACGGAGAGGCGGAGGCCCGGGCTTTGGCCCGGGAGTGGGGGGACGCGGTGGCCTTTCTGCTGCCCGCCATGGATAAAGGAGACCTGTTCCCATCCATCCTCCACCACGGAGCTCTGCCCCGGAAGACGTTTTCGGTGGGCAGGGCCCAGGACAAGCGGTTCTACCTGGAGGCAAGAAAGATCAGAAAGTAGGAGGCGGTCGTTATGGAGGTCCAGGCCCACGCCAAGCTGAATCTGACCCTGGACGTGCTGGGCAGGCGGCCCGACGGCTACCACGATCTGCGGATGATCATGCAGTCGGTGGAGTTGGCCGATGTCCTCAACCTGGAATATAACAAGACGGGTGAGCTTCGGGTGAGCACAAACCTCCACTTTCTGCCCAACAACGAGAAGAACCTGGCCGCCCAGGCCGCTCTGCGCTGGTATGAGTGCGAGGTCTCTCAGGAGCCAGGCAGGTGGGATATGGAGGACTTGAAGCGCAGCTTTAACTTCAGCGGGCTGGATATCACAATCGAGAAGCACATCCCCGTCTGCGCCGGTCTGGGCGGGGGAAGCAGCGATGCCGCTGCCGTCCTCCGGGCGCTGAACGAGATGGAGGACGCCTGTCTGGGTCCGGAAGCAGTGGCCGAGACGGGGGCTCTGGTGGGCTCCGATGTGCCCTACTGTGTGATCGGCGGCACCGCCTTGGCCGAGGGACGGGGAGAGATCCTCACCCCCCTGACTCCCCTGCCCCAGTGCTGGGTCGTGCTGTGCAAGCCGGAGTTCTCCATCTCCACCCCCGCGCTGTTCGCCAAAATTGATGGCGTCCGCCTGCGCTGCCGGCCTGACACCCAGGGAATGATTGCCGCTTTGGAGGCGGGGGACCTTCACGGAGTGGCCCGGAGGATGTACAACGTCTTTGAGGATGCCCTGCCGGAGCGCCAGCACGCCAGGGTGAACGACATCAAGAACGTGCTGATCCAATGTGGAGCCCTGGGGGCCAGCATGAGCGGCACCGGCCCCACCGCCTTCGGCCTCTTCGACGACGAGGACCTGGCTCAAGAGGCCCGGGAGCGGCTGGGCGACTTCAGCGGCGAGATTTTTTTGACCAGAACGGTTTAGAAAGCGGTTCAGCCGTCCATACTGTAAGAAACTTACAGTATGGACGGTTTTCCGTCCCAGGGAGGACATATGGACCGAAAATTAAAGCGTTGGGAACTGGCGCTGATGTTTGGGATTTTAGTGGCCGTGGTGACAGGCGGCTGGCTGGGGCAGGAGCAGAAGGAGCTGGCGGACAGCGTCATCCGGCTGCATGTCATCGCCAACTCAGACAGTCAGGCGGACCAGACGCTGAAGCTGGCCGTAAGAGACAAGGTGCTGGAGCGAGCGGAGGGACTGTACCCGCAGGACGCTACTCTGGCCGAGGCCCAGGCGGCCCTGGAGGGCCATCTGAGCGACCTGGCCGCCGCCGGTCGGGCGGTGGTGGAGGCGGAGGGCTACGACTATCCTGTCACCGCTCAGCTCACCGACTGCTGGTTTCCCACCAAGGAGTATGAGGGCTTTGCCCTCCCCGCCGGGAACTACACCGCCCTTCGGGTGGTCATCGGCGAGGGAGAGGGACAGAACTGGTGGTGCGTGGCGTTCCCGCCCCTGTGCCTGGGGGCGGCCAGCGAGACGGTGGACCAGGCGGCGCAGGCCGGCCTCTTCACCCCCGGGCAGGTTGCCTTGGTCACCGGCGAGGGGGAGGGCTACGTCCTTAAATTCAAGGCCATGGAACTCCTGGGCGAATTACAGGGTTTTTTTGAATCGTAAGGCGGTGCGCCGCCTTTTCATAACCGCCCCCTCTCTCGCATATCTTGTGGAGAGGGGGGAATTTGTGTTGATCGGACAGTTGGTGATTGCGGTCCAGGGGCGAGGACGCGCGCGGCCGGACAGGCTGTACGGACTTCCGGTCCTTCGGGTGGAGGCGGATCCGGTGGGCTTCTGGGGGGAGAGGCGGCTGAAAAGGGCCGGAAAGAGTCTGCGGCTGGGCGGAGCGCTGCGGGTACTGGTTCCAAGGGGATTCTCCCGGTGGCCGCTGCTGGAGGAGTTTGGCCTGCGTCCGGTGGATCCGGAGATCTTTGTCCGGGCACAGTCGGTCCCTTTGGCGCTGGAAGCGCTGGAGCGGCGTGGGATGGCCCCGGAGCGGGCAACGGTGGCGCTCCGGGGCCTGCGGGCGGACCGGGACATGGCCCGGACAGCACAGGCCCTGTGCGCTCGGGTGCGGAATCTGGTCATTGACGCCCCCAGGGGGGGCGCGGAGCTGGCCCGGGAGCTGCGCCGGGAGTTTGGCATTCCCGTTCTGCCGCCCGGGGAGGTGGGACAGGTGGCGCTGCGTTTTCAGGAGGGCTGTCCCCGCCGGGAGGAGGGGGCACTGGACCTGTATGGCCCCCGTCCAGCGCTGGCCGGGCTGACCCTCGCCGTCCCGGGGCTGGCGGAGGAGGATAGAGAGGATTTATCCCTGCTGACAGCCCTGTGGGAGGGGGGGAAACTGACCCCAGCAGACATAAAAATCACTTGACAGACGGTGTGGAAACACATATAATGGCACAGAATGCAGGATTATACCTAGAGCTAGCGGGCCGCCGGGATCGGCGGCGCCTGTGGTTTGCGCAGGGCCGGCCCCTGACCGGCCCGCTGAGATCATATATGGAAAGGTGTGCGAATATTTTATGGCGAAGGAATATAAGCTGAGCCCCGAGAGGCTCAAGGAGCTCCAGGATGAGATGACATACCTTAAGACCGTCCGGGAGAAGGAGGTGGCCGACCTGATCAAGGAAGCCCGCTCCTTTGGGGACCTCAGCGAGAACAGCGAATACGACGAAGCAAAAAATGAGCAGGGCAAGCTCTACGCCCGCATGAGCGAGCTGGAGGAAATCCTGAGTAACTACGTGGTCATTGAGGAGGACGAGACCGAAGGGGACTATGTCCGCCTGGGCTCCACCGTCACCGTGCTGGACAAGGAGTTCAACGAGGAGATCACCTATAAGATTGTGGGCTCCCAGGAGGCCGACCCCATGAACGGCGCGATTTCTGAGGACTCCCCCTTCGGCAAAGCCCTGTTGAACAAAAACGCGGGGGACGACGTCACTGTGGACGCCCCCGGCGGCCTGGTGGAGTATAAGCTGCTCAAGGTAGAGAGATAAAGGAGTAATTCACATGTCGGATAGAAACAGCCAGACCGGCGCCGCGGAACAGGAGAACCTGTCCCAGCTGCTTCAGATTCGCCGGGACAAGCTCAGGGAGCTTCAGGAGGGCGGGAACGACCCCTTCCGGATCACCCGGTATGTGGTGGATAACGACTCCGCCAACATCAAGGACCATTTCGATGCCCTGGAGGGCCAGGAGGTGTCTGTCGCCGGACGGCTCATGTCCAAGCGGGGGATGGGCAAGGTGTCCTTCTGCGATTTGCAGGACAAATCCGGCCGCATCCAGCTCTACGCCCGGAAGGACGAGATGGACGAGGCGGAGTACAACCGCTTTAAGAAGTACGACATTGGCGACATCGTGGGGGTCCACGGTGTGGTCTTCCGCACCCAGCGGGGGGAGATGTCCGTCCGGGTGGTGAAGGTCACCCTGCTGAGCAAGTCGTTGCTGCCCCTGCCCGAGAAGTTCCACGGCCTGACCAGCACCGAGCTGCGCTACCGCCAGCGGTATGTG
>CATKHE010000115.1 GCA_949747935.1 uncultured Eubacteriales bacterium | reverse complement strand
GATGGAGGAGGGGACTGTCAACGAGCTGGGCCTGACCGTTCTGGCCACCCATGGGACGCTGGACGCTCTCATCACCGGCGATATGGAGCGGGAGGGGGAACTGCGCCTGGTGGAGGCCGTCGCTCTGCCCGACGTTGAGGTGCTGGTGGCCGGTCACCACGGCTCAGATACCTCCAACACCTGGGAGCTGCTGGAGGCGGTGAGGCCGGATTTGACCCTCATCTCTGTGGGGCAGAATAACAAATACGGCCACCCGGACTGGGACGCCCTGGTCCGGATTGATGAAATAGGAGCCAAAATCTACCGCACCGACCTCTATGGAACCATAGAGGTACAGTTCAGTGAATCGTGGAAAACCAGCGAGGAGGAATCTGAGTGAATCATAAGCTGATATGTCTCAAATTGTTTGGACACTGGGAGGATATTCCTGTTCAAGGCACGTCCCGGACATACCGGCTCTACGCCCGCCACGCGCTTGACCGGTTGCTGACCGTCGGTCTGGTCCTGCTGCTCTGGATGGCTATGTTTATCCACTTCTTCTGCCGCACTCCAAAGCCGGGAACCATTGGAATCCTGCTGCGCGGACTTGGCGTTCTTTATCTGCCCGCGGATATCAAGCCGCTGCTTCGCTGGTTCCTCTTCTGGATGGCAATCTTGGTCCCCTTCGCCGCCGCTCACATATTAGAGCACAGGCGGCAGAAGCGCATTTTGCGGGGCGAGCTGACCGCCCGGCAGGGGATTTTGCGAAAAATAGGGTATCTTCAAGATTATAAATACAGGACCGTGACAGAGCGCCGTTTTCTTCTGGAGGTCAGCGCTCAGGGAAGGACAGCCCGCGAGGTCTACAAGATGCCGGAACATCTGTTCAAGGAGTTTAAAAATGAGCGGGGACTGCGTGCCTGCCGGGTGGAGCTGGCCCTCCTGCCTCCCCAAAGGCCCCGAGAGCGGAAGCATTCCTCAGATTTTCCCGGCACATATGCCGACCAGCTCCATATGCGCGTGGAGCATATTTTCTATCTGGAGACCCTCTCGGCCCACTGTGAGCCGGTTAAGGACTTTTTGTTTGCTCCGGAAGAATATTCCGGCCGAAAGACGGCCAAGAAGAAATCGTAAGGAGGACCCGCCATGCCGCCGAAAAATAAGCCGGATACCTCCGGCTTTGATAAGCTGAAAAAGGATCTGTCCGCGGGCCAGTTGGGACAGCTGTATATCTTCCACGGGGAGGAGACCTACCTGCGGGACCACTATCTGGACAAGCTTCGGGATACCGTTCTCACCGGGGGACTGGGGGAGTTCAACCGCCATGACCTGAGCGCCAGGGATATGTCCCCCCACGCCCTGGAGGAGGCGGTGGACTGCCTGCCCATGATGGCAGAACGCACCTTCGTCCTGGTCACCGATTTTGACCTGTTCAAGTCTGGGGAAAAGGATCGGGAGGAGTATGCCCGCATTCTGTCCAATCTGCCCGATTACTGCTGTCTGGTATTTCTCTATGACCTGATGGATTACAAGCCGGACGCCCGGACCAAGCTGGCACAGACTGTGAAAAAGAGCGGTACGGCAGTGAATTTTGTCCGTCAGGGCCAGCGGGAGCTGACCGACTGGGTCCGCCGCCACTTCAAGGCTCTGGGCAAGGAGATCGACCCCCGGCTGTGCGGGGAACTGATTTTCCTGTGCGGCGACCTGATGCACAACCTCCAGCAGGAGATCGGAAAGATCGGGGCCTACGCCAAGGGCCCCGCCATCACCCGGGCGGATATCGAGGCGGTGGCCACCCCTCAGCTGGACGCGGTGGTCTTCCGCATTGCCGATGCCATCGGGGAGAAGGATTACGACAGAGCGGCGAAGATTCTGGGGGAGCTCTACCAGATGCAGAAGAGCCCCTATGAGATCCTCAGCGCTCTGAGCAAGCAGCTGCGGCAGCTCTACTCCGCCCGGCTGGCCCTGGACGGGGGGAGAAATGCCGCTTGGGTGGCACAGCTGTGGGGGATGAGATTTCCGGCTGACCGGCTGATGGTCAGCGCGCGGCGCTTCTCCTTGCCCTGGTGCCGTCGGGCCGTTACCCGCTGCGCCCAGACCGACCTGGATATGAAGTCCACCGGACAGGACCCCAAGGAGCTGCTGACCACGCTGCTGCTGGAGCTGGCCAACGCGGCCTAGGGAGGAGAGCATGCTTCACATCCGAGAGGCCATCGTGGTGGAGGGCCGGTACGACAAAAACACCCTGTCCCAAGTGGTAGACACGCTGATTCTGGAGACAGGGGGCTTTCAAATCTTCAAGGACCCGGAAAAAATGGCCCTCCTGGAGCGGGCGGCCAGGCGGCGGGGCCTGATCGTCCTCACCGACTCCGACGGGGCGGGCTTCGTCATCCGGAACCGCATCAAGGGCGTGATTCCCGCCGAATTTCTGAAGCACGCCTATATCCCGGACGTCTACGGCAAGGAGCGCCGGAAACGCAAGGTCGGGAAGGAGGGCAAGCTGGGAGTGGAGGGAATGCCGCCCCAGGTGCTGGAGGCGGTCCTCCGCCGGGCGGGAGCTGCCTTTTTAGAGGAGAGCGCCCCGGAGCGCCGCGGCGGTCCGGCCCTCACCAAGGCCGACCTCTTCGCCGCCGGACTGTCCGGAGGGCCGGACAGCGCCGCGAAGCGGCAGGCTCTTCTGAAGGCCTTGGAGCTGCCAGAGCATATGTCCGCCAACGCCCTGCTGGCCGTTTTGAATGGCTGCTACAGCCGGGCGGAGGCGGAGGAGCTGTTAAAACATGTGTAGTCCGTCCGGCGGCCCCGCCGGCGGACAGAATTCGTCCCAAAGCGCCATCAAAATTGTGACCTCTTTTTCCCGTCCAAGCCCCTATAATAGGACGTGCCGAAAGAGGGGATAGCTGTGACGGTCATCTACATTGACACTTTATTTCTCCTCAACGCCGTTGTGGACTACCTGTTGCTCCTGGCCTCGGCCAGGCTGGCGGGTGAGCCCCTGCGGCGTTGCCGTTTTGCCCTGGGAGCGGCCCTTGGAGGAGCATACGCGGTGGCCCTGTTTCTGCCGGGGCTGGGCTTTCTCGCCCACCCCCTGTGCCGGGTGGGCTCGGCCGTGCTGATGCTCCTGACCGCCTACGGGGGCAGCCGCCGCCTTCTGAGACAGGGCGTGCTGTTTGCGGCGCTGACCTGTGCCTTGGGGGGCGGGGTGGTGGCCATCGGCCTGATGGGCGGGACGGGGCTCACCCTGGGCGGCGGAGTGTTCTACTCCGCTCTGGACCTAAAGGTAGTGCTGCTATCCGCGGCGGTTTGCTACGGGGTGGTCACCCTGGTGCTCCAGCGGCTGTCCAGGCACAGCGCCGCCGGTGGGGAGCTGGTGTCCGCCAGGCTGCGGCTGGGCGGCAGATCGGCGGAGCTGACGGCCCTGGTGGACACAGGCAATACCCTCACCGACCCAGCGTCCGGCCGCCCGGTGATTGTGGCGGAGGGGGAACGGATCGCTCCGCTGTTCCCCAGGGAGCGCCGGCCCGGCCCGGCCGACCTGCGGGACCCCGCCGCCGGCATGACGCGGCTGGGTACGGGGGAGTGGCGCGCCCGGTTCCGTCTGCTCCCTTACCGCAGTGTGGGGGTGGACCGCGGGCTGCTGCTGGCCGTCCGGGCGGACGAGTTGGAGCTGGACGGACAGGGAAGGGGCCCTGTGCTGGTGGCGCTCTCCCCTACTCCGGTGTCCGACGGAGGGGGATATCAGGCTTTGATCGGCCCGATGGAATGATGAAGAGGTGATCGTTGTGAAAACAGCTTACATAAAATTACAAGAAAAAGTTTCCGCACTTCTTGCCCGTCTGGGGCTGGCTTTGCCCGGCAAAATCATGTATATCGGCGGCAGCGATACGCTGCCCGTCCCACTGAAGCGGGAGGAGGAAGCCCAGCTGATCATCCGTATGGAGGAGGGGGACACAGAGGCCCGGAATCTGCTGATTGAGCACAATCTGCGGCTGGTGGCCTATATCGCCCGCCGGTTTGAGAACACCGGGATCAATATTGAGGATCTGATCTCTATTGGGACCATCGGTCTGATTAAGGCGGTGGGCACCTATCAGCCCGCCAAGTCCATTAAGCTGGCGACCTACGCCAGCCGGTGCATTGAGAACGAAATTCTGATGTATCTGCGCAAGACAGCCAACCAGAAGACGGAGCTATCCTTTGACGAGCCGCTGAACACCGACTGGGACGGAAACGAGCTGCTGCTGTCCGACGTGCTGGGGACTGACGAAGACCTGGTGGTTCAGCCCCTGGAGGCGGATGTGGACCGTCAGCTCCTCCGCCAGGCAATGGACCGGCTGGACGAGCGGGAGCGGCACATCATTACCCTGCGCTTCGGCCTGGACGGCCGGCGGGAGTGTACCCAGAAGGAGGTAGCCGACCAGCTGGGGATATCCCAGTCCTATATCTCCCGGCTGGAGAAGCGGATCATTGCCCGGCTGAAAAAGGAAATTGTAAAGATGCTGTGAGACAGGGGAGGAGGACCGCCTGAGAAAACAAATTGACAGCGGGGGAGAAATAGAGTAAACTTGGGGGTGTACAGATAAGGAGCGAGCCCATGAAACGAAACACGAAGGTATCCACTGCGGTGATCCGCCGTCTGCCCCGGTATTACCGTCATCTGTCTGAGCTTCAGGAGAGCGGAGTGGTGCGCATTTCCTCCGGTGCGCTGGGGAAGTCCATGGGGCTGACGGCCTCCCAGATCCGGCAGGACCTGTTCTGCTTTGGCGGATTCGGACAGCAGGGCTATGGCTATAAGGTGGACAGCCTGAAGGAGGAGATCGGCGAGATCCTGGGCATCAGCCGGGGACATACGCTGATTGTGCTGGGCACGGGCAATCTGGGCCGGGCTATCATCCAGAATTTCCGCTTTTCCGGAAACGGCTTTCAGCTCCTGGCCGCTTTTGACGTCAGCCCGGCGGTAGTGGGCACACAGATTGCCGGCGTACCGGTCTACCACGCGGACCGGCTGGAGGACTTTATGGCCTCCCGGGAGGTGGATGTTGGACTGCTGACGGTGCCCATCGCCGCCGCCCAGAAAATGGGAGACCGGCTGGCCGGCGCCGGCGTGAAGGGCATTTGGAATTTTACGAACTGTGAGATCACCTGTATCAGGCCGGAGGTGGTGGTGGAATCCGTCCATTTTTCCGACAGTCTGCTGGCGCTGAGCTATATGATCTCTCAGAGAGAGAAACCCGAGGAGGAAGACCCATGAAAAAATATCTGTGTCCCCTGGGGACCGTTCTGGTGCTGGCTCTGCTGGCGGCGGGGGTTTATGCCGCTTCGTCAGACGACAGCCTGATTTCCTTGAACTATCTGCGGGACACCTTTTTTCCCAAGGCCGTCCAGACGGGGGAAGCGGTAGCCGGGGAGACCCTGCAAGGGACTTATGACAATGGGATGGCCCAGCTGGACGCGGCCCGGGAAGGGATATCTGGGGGGAGCGGCGGCTCAGGCAGCTACAGCGGCACGCTGGGCCAGCGCACCTGGACAGACGGGCAGACGATTGCGCTGCCCACCGGTTCCAGTTTCGTGATGCTGGCCGGCTCCGCCGCGGTGACCCACAGCGGCGCGGTGGTGGACGTCACCGCCGGGGCAGAGGTGGACTCGGGGGCGGCGCTGACCGCCAACCATCGCTATCTGGTAGGCGAGGACACCGCCGCCAGCGTCGTTATTCGTTCCGGAGAGGCGCTGCTGGGCGTTCAGGGCGGGTTTACCCCGTCCAACGGAAAAAAACAGCACACCCCCTTTTATGATGTGAGCCAGACCGACTGGTTTTATGATACAGTGGGCTACGCCTATGAGAATGGTCTGTTTTCCGGCATGGACGCCAACCATTTCGCACCCTACGCCACTATGAGCCGCGCCATGCTGGTGACGGTGCTCTACCGCCAGGCCGGCTCTCCGGCGGTGAGCGGCGGAAGTTCCTTCCAGGATGTGGCGGACGGCGCCTGGTATGCCCAGGCGATTAACTGGAGCGCCTCCGTGGGAATTGCCTCCGGCGTGGGGGACGGGCTGTTCAATCCGGAGGGACAGATTACCCGGGAACAGGCCGTTGTAATGATGTATAACTATGCGGCCGGCCATCTGGGACTGAATGTGGAGGAGCAGGCTGACCTCTCCCGCTTTGCGGATCAGGAGCGGGTGAGCGGCTGGGCCCGGCCCGCTATGACCTGGGCGGTATCCCAGGGGATTGTCGGCGGCGTGTCCAACGGCAGCACGCTGACGCTGGAGCCCCAGCGCAGCGCCACCCGTGCTGAAATGGCCACCATGCTGCGGTCCTTCCGGGAAAAAATTTTGTGAGAGGGAAGAACCCATTTTACTTCCGGGCCATATGATAGAATTGAGAGCGGCAAACAGCCCTCTTAAAACTTTCATATGTAGGAGGTACTCGTCATGGGGTGCTGCAATAACGGTTGGGGCGGCGGAGGCTGCCTGTGGATCATCATTCTGATCATCATCCTGTTCTGCTGCTGCGGCAGCGGCAGCAACAACTGCTGCTGCAACAACAACTGCGGCTGCAACAACGGCTGCGGCTGCTGAGCGGAGTAAACCGGCGGGGACGCGGAGAAAGTTCTCCGCGTCCCTGTTTTTGGCGGACGAAAACCCCCGGCACAGCCGGGGGCGGTCCGCAGGAAAGCGGCGGAGGGCATTGCTGCCTCCGCCGCTGATCTGTTTTATTTCCTGGCGGGCAGGACGATGACCTGACCCTCGTAGATGGTGTTGGCGTTTTTCAGCCGGTCGGCATTGCGCTCAAAGATGGCCTGGTACTCGCCGGCCCTGCCGTACTCGGCGGCGGCGATCTTGCCCAGAGTGTCCCCGGCTTTGACGGTGTACAGCTTCTCGCCCTCAGCTGCGGCGGGGGCGGGGATTAGGGTGTCCTTGCCCAGCTTCTCAGGCAGAGTGATGACCGTTCCCTCTTTCAGTTTCACATTCTTGTTGGCGTTCATCAGGGCGTACCGCTGGGCGTTGGTGCCGTAGAAGTTGGTACAGATGGAGCCCCAGGTGTCGCCCCTCTTCACGGTGTAGGTGCCCGGGGCGTCGGGAACAGCGGGCTGGTCGGGCTGCTCAGGCTGTTCGGGCGTGGCGGGCTGGGCAGACAGCGGGCGGTATTCTAATAGGGTGCCGGTATGACCATACTCATTATCAAATGGAAACACCGTGTCAATG
>CATKHE010000114.1 GCA_949747935.1 uncultured Eubacteriales bacterium | reverse complement strand
CCCAGCTCCTTTGTCAGAAAGTCCGCGTCGTCCAGGAAGAGCTCGGTCCACATGTCCTCGTCCAGCCGGGCCACCCGGGTCATATCCTGAAAGCTGCCGGCGGAGAAGCCCCGGCGGCGCTGGGCCTCGGGGGATTTCACATAGGCGCTGGACACGATGTGGGCCAGCTGAGAGGTAAATGCGATGATCCGGTCGTGCTCCTCCGGCTGGGAGAAGGTAAGCCGGGCGAAGCCCACATCCAGGAAAAAGGCCTGGAGGGTCTCCAGCAGCTTCATATCGGTGTGTTCGTCAGGGGTGAGGATCATGGAGGCCCCCACATACAGGCTGTCGCTGGAGGAGGTGAAGCCCCCCCGCTCCTTCCCGGCCATGGGGTGGCCGCCGATATAGGCGAAGCCCCGCTCCGCCGCGATGGGGGCGATCTGAGCCACCACCGTCCGCTTCACGCCGCACAGGTCCACCAGGATGGCGGAGCCGGCAATCTGGCCGGCGTGGTCCCGGACCCAGCGCACCGCCGCGCCGGGGCGGACGGCCACCAGAATCAAATCACACTGGGGCAGGGTGTCCCCATCCAGCGCCCCGTCGATGGCCCCGCACATCCGGGCCAACATCATGGTCTCCTGGTCCAGGTCGACGCCGTATACGGTGTGGCCGGTGCGGGCCTTGACGCTCTTCGCCATAGAGCCCCCGATCAGGCCCAGACCAACGATTCCAACCCTCATCCCTTACCCCTCCATGCCCCGGAGAGCGCTGTGCAGGGCCAGCAGCTTTTTAGCCAGGGGATCAAAGGCCTCGGGCTTGAGGGACTGGGGGCCGTCACACAGGGCGTGGGCGGGGTCGTTGTGGACCTCGATCTGCAAACCGTCCGCCCCGATAGCCACCGCCCCCATAGCCAGAGGCTCTACCAGCCAATACTTGCCGGTGGCGTGGCTGGGGTCCACAATGACGGGCAGGTGGGTCATTCGCCGCAGAACGGGGATAGCCGCCAGGTCTAAGGTGTTGCGGGTGTAGCTCTCAAAGGTGCGGATGCCCCGCTCACAGAGGATGACGTTCTCGTTGCCTCCGGCCATCACATACTCGGCGCTCATCAGCCACTCCTCATAGGTGGCCGACATGCCCCGCTTAATCATGACGGGCTTGTCCTGGTGACCCACCGCCTTGAGCAGGTCGAAATTCTGCATGTTCCGGGCCCCGATCTGAATCACGTCCACATCCTTGAACAGGGGCAGGTGGCTCAGGTCCATCAGCTCGGTGACGATGGGCAGGCCGGTCTCGGCCCGGGCGGCCTTCAGATACTCCAGGCCGGTGGCCCCCAGGCCCTGGAAGGCGTAGGGGGAGGTACGGGGCTTGAAGGCTCCGCCCCGGAGCATGGTGGCGCCGCTGGCTTTGACTGCCTTGGCGATGGCCACTACCTGCTCCTCGCTCTCCCCCGAGCAGGGTCCGGCCATGATGGTCAGATTTCCGCCGCCAATCTGGGTATTTCCCACCCGGACCACTGTGTCCTCCGGGTGGAACTTCCGGTTGGCATTTTTATAAGGCTCCTGGACCCGCATCACGTCCTCCACGATGTCCAGGGCGGCGATGAGGTCGATGTCCAGCTTGGAGGTGTCGCCCACCAGGCCCAGGACGGTGTTGGCCTCGCCCACGCTGGTGTGGATGGTGATGCCCTTGTCCTGGAGCCAGGAAATCAGGCTGTCCAGCTGGCCGGGGTTGTGGTCGTGCTTTAAAATGACTATCATAACGGTTTCCTCCTAAATTGGTGTCTGGTGCAAAAAACCCGCGGCCGGTTCGGCCGCGGGTCATTCAGATGGTTTAACAAAACCAAACTTATACGCCCACTTTTCCAGCCAAACCGAAACAAGCCTTACCCTTAAAGCAGGTAAAGCCGAAAAAATAGCTGTAAAAGCTGCGGATGGCGTTAGTCATAGGGCGTATTCCTCTCCGTTCGAAAGTTGTAAAAAGCATACCACTTTGCCGGGGAAAAGTGAATTGTCAATTTCTATAAATAGATCAAATATTTTTAACAATTTTTATGCGTTTTATCTGTTATCGTCTTTTAGAGACCAATTCTGTTTTATCCCTTCAAACCTCCTTAAATAAAACTGCAAAATAGTAGGAAATCATTGACAAGTAAGCGTTTCAACTCCTATAATAAGAATGGCCTTATTAGCTTATACGCGCAGTTCAGTGATTAAAAATTGAGGTGCAGGAAAAATGAAGATGAACAGTATCCGCAAGAAGATCACGGTGTGTCTGATGGCAACAGTTCTGATTGCGATGGTCACAGTTGGAACATTCAGCATCACACTGAATTACAAAAGCACCATTGCCACGGTGGACCAGATAATGAGTCAAACAGCAGTCTTGGCGGCAGAGCGGGTTGAGCAGGAACTGACCGCCTATAAAAATGTGGCGATGGATACAGGCTGTATCCCCCAGCTGTCTGATCTCGCCGTGCCCGTGGCGGAGAAGCAGGCCATCATCGACGAGCGTGTTCGGATGCACGGTTTCCAACGGGGCAACATCATCGGTTCAAACGGCTACAGTATCTTTGACGGCAAAGACTACTCCGACCGGGAGTATGTGCAGCAGGCCATGAAGGGGACGGTCTACGTCTCCGAACCACTAATCAGCAAAATCACAGGAGAGCTGTCCATCATGGTGGCGGCCCCCCTCTATGCCGACGGGATCCAGGGCGGCCGGATTGTGGGCGTGGTCTATTTCGTACCGCCTGAGACCTTTTTAAACAATATCGTGTCTTCTATTCAGGTCAGTCAGAACAGCCGGGCCTATATGATCAACAAATCGGGCGATACCATTGCTGACGTGACCCTGGACACCATCACCACCCAGAACGTGGAGCGGGAGGCCCAGAGTGACTCCTCTCTGAACGAGCTGGCCGCCATTCACGGGGCCATGCGCCGGGGCGAGAACGGTTTCGGCAGCTTCCGTGCCGCCGACGGGCACCGCTTCGCGGCCTATGCCCCTGTGGGCGGAACCGACGGTTGGAGCGTGGCCGTAACCGCTCTGAAGACGGACTACCTGGCCGATACATACTTTGGCATGATTATCAACATTGCGGTAATTTTAGCCGCTATTCTGGCATCTATCGTAGTGGCCATGAAGCTCTCCAGCAATATCAGCGTTCCCATGCGGGCCTGCGCTGAGCGGATGAAGCTGCTGGTGGCGGGCGACCTTCAGTCGCCGGTTCCCCAGGTCACCGGTCAGGACGAGACTGCGGTGCTGACCCGCTCCACAGCGGACCTGGTGTCAGGTCTGAACACTATTATCAACGACATCGGTTACCTGCTCACTGAGATGGCCAATCAGAACTTTGACATCCAGTCCTCCCACCACAGCGCCTATGTCGGCGAGTTCCAAGGCATCCTGCGCTCCATGCGCACTCTCAAGGTGGAGCTGAGCAACACCATCCGCCAGATTGACGCCTCGGCAAGTCAGGTATCCTCTGCCAGTGGGCAGGTCTCCACCGGTGCCCAGACCCTGAGCCAAGGCTCCATGGAGCAGGCCAGCGCTGTGGAACAGCTTGCCGCTACCATTACCGACATCTCCGCCAGCGCACAGAAGACCGCCTCCGCCTCCGAGGAGGCCGGTCAGTTCGTGGGGCAGGCCGGCGCTCAGCTGGGCACCAGTATGGAGTATGTCAAGGACCTGAACACCGCTATGGAGAAAATCTCCAGCTCCTCCGAGGAGATATCCAAGATTATCGCCGCTATAGAAAACATCGCTTTTCAAACCAACATTCTGGCCCTGAACGCCGCTGTGGAGGCGGCCCGGGCGGGCTCCGCAGGTAAAGGCTTCGCCGTAGTGGCCGATGAGGTCCGCAACCTTGCCTCCAAGTCCGACGAGGCGGCCAAGGCTACCAAGGAGCTGATTGAAAGCTCCATTGCCGCCGTCACCGAGGGCAGCCAGGCGGTGACCAATGTCACCGAGGCCTTGGAGCGCACCAGCTTCTTCGCCGGCCATGTGACCACCCAGATGGACATTGTGGTGAAGGCTGTGGAGAGCCAGACTGCCGCCATCGCCCAGGTTACGGAGGGGGTCGACCAGATTTCCGCTGTGGTTCAGACCAACAGCGCAACCGCCCAGGAGAGCGCCGCGGCCAGCGAGCAGCTCTCCGCCGAGGCCGCCAGCCTGAAGCAGCTGGTGGACCGTTTCACCCTCGCCAGAAGCTGAGCATTCCCTCTCTTTCAGCCCGAAGCCGGGTGCCCATTGGGGCGCCCGGCTTCGTTGACTCAAATCCAGCTTTTGTCCCGGCGAACACCCCCTTCCGCTTCTTGAACGCCCAAAGGAGGTAGGCTGGGCGATGTTTCATGTAAAATATTAGTTCTATATCATCTGACCGATGATGCATTCCCTCTTTCACAGGACGAAGCGTCCATACTGCATATCAGCGGCCTCTCTCTGCACCTCCTTCCTCCCTGCTCCATACAATGGGGTAGAACCCGCCGCCCTGCGACCGGCGGTCCTGGAGGTAATTATGAAACATGAACTGAATATCTGGGTGGTGGGCGGCGACCTGCGGCAGGCCAAACTGGCCCAGCTGCTGGCCGAGGACGGCCACACCGTCCATACCTATGCCCTGGGGGAACCCCAGGAGCCTATCCCTGGCCTCACCCCCGAGGTCACGCTGCGCCGGGCAGAGAAAGCGGACTGTGTAATCTTTCCCCTCACCGTGACCACAGAAAATGGACTGCTCAACACCCCCCTCTCCCTGCTGGAGCATCCGTTGACGCCTGTTTTGGACCAGCTGGCCCCCCATCAGTTTCTCTGCGGCGGCCGAATCAGCCAGGAGGTCTATGGACTGGCCAAGGAACGGGGACTGACCATCCACGACTACTTTGCCCGGGAGGAGCTGGCGGTGGCCAACGCCGTCCCCACGGCGGAAGGGGCCGTTCAGCTGGCCATGGAGCATCTGCCCATTACCATTCATGGCTCTAAAACACTGGTCATCGGCTTCGGCCGGGTGGGCCGACTCACCGCCCAGCGCTTCCAGGCGCTGGGGTCAAAGGTGAGCGTGGCTGCCCGGAGGTACGACCAGCTGGCCTGGGCCCAGGCTATGGGCTTTGGCGGAGAACAGCTGAGCCATCTGAAGGGCTGGCTGTGCGGCTATGATCTGATCGTCAATACCGTCCCCGCCCAGGTACTGGGCCGGGCGGAACTGGAGGACTTAAAGCCTGAATGTCTCATTCTGGATCTGGCCTCCAAGCCGGGGGGGGTGGACCTGAGGGCCGCCGGCGAGATGGGCCTCACCGTAATCTGGGCCCTGGCCCTCCCCGGCAAGGTGGCCCCGGTGACGGCGGGGGCCGCTATCAAGGACACTATTTATAATATGCTGCGGGAGATTGGATTCTGATCCTCTCCGGAAGGGCGCACACCGTGCGCCCCTGCCGTGTTCCCGATAGAAAGGAAGATTTCTTTGGAAGACAAAACTGTTGGATTCGCCGTGTGCGGGTCCTTCTGTACACATGCAAGGGCTATGGAGGCACTGGAGCGGGTGAAAGCCCGGTTTGCCCGGGTAGTGCCCATTGTCTCTGAGGCAACAGCGGACACCGACACCCGCTTCGGTAAGGCCCACGACTTGATGCGGGAGATGGAGCGCATCTGCGACTGCCGGGTGATTTCCACCGTCAAGGATGCAGAGCCCATCGGCCCGCAGAAGCTCCTGGATCTGCTCATCATCTGCCCCTGCACTGGCAACACCCTGGGCAAGTTGGCCGCTGGGGTCACCGATACCAGCGTCACCATGGCGGCCAAGGCCCATCTGCGCAACGAGCGCCCGGTGCTCATTGCCCCCTCCACCAACGACGGACTGGCCGCCTCCGCCGCCAGCATCGGCACCCTGCTGCCCCGGAAATACATCTACTTCGTCCCCTTCGGGCAGGACGATTTTGAGAAAAAGCCCACCTCCTTGGTGGCCGACTTCTCCCAGGTAGCCGACGCCGCCTCCGCCGCCTTGGCCGGCCGGCAGCTCCAGCCAGTTTTGCTGAGGGCATAAAACTCAAAAAACAGGCCATCTTTTGATACTGTTTCTTGATAAAATCATTTAAATCAGGTGGAGGACATGGTAAAATAAATCCGGATGATGAAAATGGCTGGCAGATATGATTGCTTTATTTGTCCAAAGGGCCGTGATCTGAGGTATACCACGACCGGTAAGGATGAAAGACGGATGTACCGCAGTACACCCAGACTGGCCGGAAATTTTTCATAATCCCCTTGTATTGAGAAAGAGAATTTAGTATAATCAACATGTGAGTATCATCAGGAAAGGAGTGTCCGCAATGTCAGCCATTGGCGCCTATGGAGGCTATAGCGGCATAAGCGCTTACTATTCTGTCTACCAAAACAGGAATGCGGGCCGAAACGCCAATCCTGGCAGTACTGAGCCGGTTAGCCCGGTTTCCCGTGCTGTGACCGCACCGGTGCCGCCTGTTGACAAGGTGCCCACCGTTCACCGGGGGGCGTCTCAGAATGTTCCGGAGGAGGTGGAACTTCAGTTCCCCACCATGCGGGAGGGGGCTGATCCCGCCGAGATGGCGGTGCGTGCCCGCATCCGGTATCTGGACGGCAAGGCCGAGGGCCTGGAGAACGAGCTGCTGGGCTGGAATCAGTCCAAGGGT
>CATKHE010000113.1 GCA_949747935.1 uncultured Eubacteriales bacterium | reverse complement strand
TGAATACAACTTCTACACGTTACAACAGCAGGGAGTGCGCTGCCTTGCCCCACCGCTGTGCCAGATGTTCCTGACAGGTATGGGCAGGAGAATTGGCAAAAGGGCTTGCGTTATATGGCTAAAATGGTATAATGTAATACATAAATAATAACGGAGGCACATATGCACAGAAATTCTATCGTTCCCCTCTATCAGCAGCTTGCCGATGAAATCAGGCAGCAAATCGCGGACAACGCTCTCAAGCCGGGCGACAGAATGCTGACAGAGGCGGAGCTCAGCCAGAAATTTGAGGTCAGCAGAATTACAGTGCGCAAAGCTATCGACCAGCTTGTGGAAGAGGATTATGTTGTGCGTAAGCAGGGCATCGGAACTTTTGTTGCAGAGAAAAAGCTACACAGGATTATGCGTAATCAGGTCATCAGCTTTACCGAAATGTGCGAGCTCAATGGCAGTGTTCCTTCCTCGGAGTTAATCTCAGCCGGCTGGGTCAGGGCGGATGTCACTGCGGAGGGTTATTTGAATCTCCCTAAACAGGAAAACGTCATCAAAATCGTACGGGTCCGAAAGGTTGACGGTCTACCTGTCATGCTGGAGGAGAGCTATTATCCAAAGCGTGTTGCGTTCCTCCTTCAGGAGAATCTGAATGGATCTACCTACCAGGTTTTCCGGGCTCATGGCCTGATTCCGTCCCATGGCAGAAAGACTTTTGAAATCTGTATGGCAACGGCCAGGGAGGCTGACCTTCTGGGTACGACGAAAAACAAGGCCCTTCTTCTGCAAAAGGACACAGTGACCGATCAGAATGATGAAGTTCTCCACTATGCCAAAATAATCATCAACTCGGAGCGCTACCGGCTTACCGTCATCACATGATTGGGATTTCCGTTCCCGAGGGGGAAGCGGCAGAGAATTGGAGCGCAAGAAAGAAGGATCGCGGCAACGCGATCCTTCTTTCTTTGTTTACAGGTTACAGGCTCATTTCCCGTTTGCCAGAGACCTTGAAGAATATCATCAGAACCAGGACGGTCACAGTGGTCAACATGACGGAGAGTGCGGCAGCGGTTCCGTAATTTCCTCGAACGACCTCTGTATAGATGGCGATGGTTAATGTCTGTGTTTTTGTGACATAGAGGAGCACAGAAGCGGAGAGCTCGCTAATAATGGTCATCCAGCTGAGAATTGCGCCGGAAATAACGCCGTTACGCATCATGGGAGCTGTAATCTTGACAAAGGTTTTCAGCTTGGACGCTCCCAGGCTCATGGAGGCCTCCTCCACGCTGGGATGGATGTTCATCAGTATCGCGGAAGCGGAGCGGATGGTGTAGGGCATTCTGCGTAGGATATAAGCTAAAATGATGATGGCGGCTGTCCCCATCAGCTTGATGGGCTTTGAGGAAAAGCCCAACAGAAGGGCGATGCCCATCACGGAGCCCGGGATAATATAGGGCATCATGGTCAGCGAGTCCAGAATGGAGACCGCCGTGGTGTGCCGTCTCACCGTGAGGTAGGCAATCAGCGTGCCCAATACAACAATGATCAAAACGGCAATCAGGCTGTAGAGCAGAGTATTGCCTACGCTGGAGCTGAGCTTGCTCAGTGCCTTGGAGAAGCTGTTAAGGGAGTAGCCCTCTACAAAGCGGACACCGTTTGTGTTCTGGAAGGCGGTATATGTTACTGTAATCTGGGGGAGCAGGCCAATAAACACAGGAACATAGACCATCAGATGGACGGCGGCGGCTTTCCAGCCGCGGAGAGTCTGTGGCTCAATAGGGTTGACGGCGCTCATGCTGTAGGAGAATTTCCTTGCGGCCATTTTTTGACCAAGGAAAAGAACCGTGGTCAGCAACACCATCAGCACGCTGAGAGCAGCGGCAAAGCCGCTGTTTCCCCCTACTTCGCTGATAAATTCATTGTAGATGAGGTAGGGCATCGTTCGGTATCCCTCACCGATCAACTGAGGCGTACCAAAATCAGCCATACTTCTCATAAACACCAGCAGCCCAGCCGACAGCATGGTAGGACCGATGAGGGGGACAACCACCTTGAGCACCCTGCGGATCCCGATGCACCCAAAGCATTCAGAAGCCTCTAGCATAGAGCGGTCCAAATTTTTCAGTGCGCCTGAGACGTAGAGGTACACAAGGGAGTACATTTGGGTGGTGAAGACCATCAGCATCCCCGGAAAGCCGTAGATTGCCGGCATCTGAATGCCAAAGACGTCCTTCACAAAGGTGGTAATGGCGCCGCTCCTTCCCAGCAGAAGAATCCAGCTATATGCGCCAATGAAGGGAGGGGACAACATGGTGATGATGATCAGGATCTCCACAAGCCCTCTTCCAACAATTTTGATGGAGTGCATCAGGTAGGCCAGAAGGGTCCCCAGGATGACGGCAAGCACCGTGGCGCACAGAGATACCTTCAGACTGTTCAGCAATGCGTTGAGGTAGTAGCGCTTACTGAAAAACTTGATAAAATAGGCGAACGTAAACTCTCCGTCGCCGCCGATGACGCTCTGCCGGAAAATCTGGAGAATGGGATAGAGGAGGAAGACGGCAAACAGCACCAGACAGATAAGAGTGGCGGTGCCCCATATATCCTTTTGTATCTTATACTTCCGCATCGTTCTTTACTCCACGCACCATGTTGCGCTCCCCGTTTTCGGTATAAACGTTAATCCGGTTCGTCTTCACGGTCAGATAAACGGTGGAACCCCTCTTGATTTCATTTTCAATATCGGCGGGCGCGATGGTCTCAATGAGCATTCCATCGGACAACTCAACAAAATAGTGCATATTCAAGCCCAGGAACACACAGTCGCGGACGACACCTTTGATGCCAGGAGCTGAGGAGTGGATCTCAAACTCCTCTGGCCTTACCGCTGCAACAAGTTTGCCGCCAAAAGGAATATTATCCTCCAAATTCTGTATTTCCGCAGTGTAGCCGTCAAAGTGCAGAAGATTCTTCCCACCATCTTCCGTTCCTGTCACCGGGAGGAAGTTGCTCTTCCCGATGAAGCCCGCAACAAACTGGTTAGCCGGGCGGAGATAAATATTTCTGGGCGTTCCGACATGCTGGAGCACACCCTTATACATCACGCCAATCCGGTCGCTGATGGCCAGAGCCTCCTCCTGGTCGTGGGTCACATAAATGGTAGTAATCCCTACCGCATGCTGAATCTCCCGGATGGCATCCCGCATCTCTACACGGAGCTTGGCATCCAAGTTGGACAGCGGCTCGTCCATCAGCAGGACGTCGGGCTCAATCACGATGGCCCGAGCCAGCGCCACCCGCTGCTGCTGGCCGCCCGACATGTTTTGGGGCAGGCGGTCCCGCAGATTGTCGATGTGCACCTTCTTCAGGATCTCGTCCACCCGGCGGGAGATCTCCTCCTTGGGGACCTTTCGGTTCTTCAGGCCGAAGGCCACATTGCTCTCCACCGTCATATGGGGGAAGATAGCGTAGTTCTGAAATACCATGCCAATATTCCGCTTCTCAGGCGGGATAGCGTTGATGACCCGATCTCCAAAGCGGATTTCTCCGCCCTCAATAGAATTAAAGCCCGCCACCATCCGGAGGAGGGTGGTCTTTCCGCATCCGGAGGGACCCAGCAGGGTGAAAAACTCTCCGCTGTTTACTTTAAGAGAGAGGTCGGAGATTACAGTGTTATCTCCGTATTTTTTTACTGTGTTGTGAAATGTAATCGGGTTGCTCATACCAATCTACCTCACAGCCTCAAAAAATCACTGAACGTTGGCAACACAGTCGGTCCATTTTTCCTTCCACTCATCCATATGGTCAGTAATGTACTGCTCATCCAGCTCAAGAAGGTTGATTTCGCTGGTGGGGATCATGCCGGTGCCCAGTTCAACATCGTCGCGGACGGGCCGGGAAGCCGCCTCAGAAACCAAGCGCTGCTGGGTCTCCTTGCTCAGGCAGAAGTCGATAAACTGCTTGGCGTTTTCGGGATGCTTGGCGTTTTTCACCAGCATAACGCAGGCGGAGCCGCTCTGGACGCCCTCTTCCATGTACACGATCTTCAGGTTGGTCGCCCCGTCGTGGATATAGGTGGCGGCGGGGGACTCATAGGTGAGGCCAACAGCGTACTCACCCTCGGCGACGCCCTTATGCACGGCGCTGCTGGAGGAGAGGACACAGCCGTCGATGTTGTTAAGGAGGTCCTGAATATAGGCCCAGCCCTCTTCACTCTCGTGCTGGCCCTCGGGGGCAAAGGCCTCCAGGATATCCTCCACATGCTCCATGGCGGAGCTGGAGGAGGCGGCGTCCGCCGTGGCGATCCTGCCCTTCAGCTCGGGATTCAACAGATCCTTATAGCCGTTGATCTGGATATCGCCCACCAGATCGGTGTTTACCAGCAGGATGCTGCATCCCACAATGTAGGAATTGGCGACACCGATACTCTTGTATTTCTCATTGACAAACTCATTGTTGGGGGAGACATACTCCTCAAACAGCTCAGCGTTGTTCAGGGCGTTCATAATGCCGGAGCCCAGCATGATATCGGCGTTGGGATCACCCGCCTCGGTGCCCAACCGCTTGGTCAGCTCGCCCAGGCCACCGGTAATCAGCTCCACTTTAATTCCTGTCTCCTCCTCAAAGTAGGGGACAATCTGGTTGAGGCGGGTTTCCGACTCGGAGGTATAGACAACCAGCTTCTTTTCCTCTGGACTTCCTGCGCTGCCCGAATGGCTGCCGGAGGTCGCCGGAGAGGAATCGTTAGAACAGCTTGCCAACAAAAGCAAGCCCGCCATGAGAACTGCCAATACTCTGCATCGGTTTTTCATTTTTTGTCCTCCTTAAGATTATAATATAACGTTATATATCGCTATATGCTGTTATAATATCACAAAAATTTTTGGTGTCAATAGAATTTTCAAAATTAAGACAAAATTTTTGTCCAAAGAAATATATAAGCTCCGGGATAACTACAAGCTGGTCGCTGCTGGTGAGATAAACATGATCTGTCCAGCAAGTGGGCCTGCCAAGATATCTGCGTCGGTTATGGCATTTCTTGTGGAGCAAAACAGAGGTGTAAGACAATCGAACTACATAGTGCCTGCAGTCCCTAAATTGTTTACAGCATGGCAAATTCTATGTGGGTGTGAGACTTGTATTTCGCAGTCCCCTAACGCACTGTATTGATACTCATCTTGTCTGATTCAGTCAAGTGGGTGGAGATTTTGGAGTTTGACTTCAAGAGTCACTGGACGTTTGTGGAGTTTCTCTACGGTCTGGAATATTTTGCAGAAAGTCTACTAAGGCGCATGTTAATGGTAAATACCCTGCAAAAGTACCAAATAACTTGACATATCTGCTTTAATACGATACAATTAACATACTAATATTTTGTGATGAATATAACGATACAGAGGAATGGATGGTATTTTTATGGCTGAGATGGTAAGCGTACCGCTATATCAACAAATAAAAGAGGACATTAAAGCTGCGATTCAAAGTGGAAAATACAAACCCAAGGAGAAAATCCCCCCGGAGCCGGCGCTGAGTGAGGAGTATTCTGTCAGCAGGATCACCGTCCGCAGGGCGGTGGAGGAGTTGTGCAGTGAGGGATACCTGACCAAGATGCAGGGGCGGGGGACCTTTGTAAATACCCCGCGAATTAACCGGAAATTTACCGGCGGCGACAAAGTGGAGGGCTTCTCCCAGACCTGCCGTAAACTGGGGCTGGAGCCGGGAGCCAGAGTGGTGGACCGTCGTATTGTGCCCTCCCGGCACGACGAGCAGGAGTTCTTCGGCCTGGGGCCCGATGCCCTGCTGATCTATGTGGAGCGGGTGCGCACGGCAGACGGCCAGCCTATCTTTCTGGAAAACCTGTTTCTGCCCTATGAGGAGTACAAGGCTCTGCTGACCATGGACCTGAGCGACGTGTCTATGTTTGAGACGATTGCCAAGGTGTCCGGCCACGGGCCTGCCGATATTGCCCACCGGACGGTGGAGATCACGAGGGCCTCTCTGGAGCAGTCCCAGCAGCTGTCCGTCCCACTAGGGGAACCGATGCTGTTCCTGAACGTGTATTTTTTGGACGGCAGGGGCCGGCCCAACTGCATTGGCCGACAGTACTATATCGGCAGCCGCTATATGTTTGAGCTATAACTGAATATACAAAAACCGTTGGATCGCCTGATTGGCGGCCCAGCGGTTTTTTGTGCACAGAAATTAGAGGTTTTTCACAAACCAGAGACTTAAAAATTATGCACCTCTACAGAATCGTGTTTTTTATTAGAAAACTCCTTGACAGACTTTCAAAATGCGTTATTATGTATATAACGATTATAACGTTTATGACGATAACGACGGCACAGAAACGACCGCTCGGTTTGGAACAGAAAAGCCGGTATTTTAGCGTGAGCTGCGCTGAAAATAAAAGGAAACGGAAAGGAAACGGTGATGCGCATGAACAGAATCATATTAGCGTCCCACGGCAGTCTCTCGGCAGGGATGCTGGACACCGCGCAGATGATCATGGGGGACCTGCCCAACGTCTGTGCCGTGGCCACCACCCGGGACGAGACAGAGAGCATCGTACAGAGGACCAGCCGCCTGCTGGACAGTTTCCCGCCTGAGGACACCGTCTACATCCTGACGGATGTGCTCAACGGCAGCGTCAACAACGACATGCTCTCTCTGGTGGGCAAATACCCGGACATCACGGTGATCTGCGGCATGAACGCCTGCCTGGTGCTGAGCATAGCGGACGCTGAGGAGCCGCTGACCCGGGAGGAGCTGAATGAGATCCTGGGCCAGGCCCAAGGGCAGCTGATGGACTGCACGAAGCAGCTGCGGGAAGCGATGAACAACAAAAATGATGAGGAGGATGACCTGTGATCAAAT
>CATKHE010000112.1 GCA_949747935.1 uncultured Eubacteriales bacterium | reverse complement strand
GGAGCACTGCTTCTGCTGGGCGTATCTCCCGAGGAGCTGATCCCGTTCACAAGCTGAACCACCCTCTTTCGAATATCGGAAGAGGGTGGTTTTTCATGTGGAGAACAATAAATGGGAGGCTTTTATGCTATTTTGGAGGATTTATCTTGTCATCACCTGGGATCTGTGGTAGAATCAAACTGTATTGTTGCAGACAGGAGTACGGCAGCTGTCTGAACATCAGATGTTCAAAGGAGGAGAAGCCATGGAAGGAAAGCGAATCCAGCCCTGTCTTTCTGAGGCGGTGGAAAGAAATCATAGTACAGCAATCGCCCTCAGCGATGACCTTGCGGCGCACCCGGAGCTTCCAAGTCAGGAATTTCGGTCCAGCAGAAGGATTGTGGATCTGTTGAAGCGGGCTGGCTATCAGGTAGAGTATCCCTATTTGGGGTATGAAACTGGTTTTCGGGCTGTGCTGGATAATGGAGAGGGACCATCTGCGGCTATTTTGGTGGAATATGACGCTCTTCCCGGGCTGGGACACGCCTGCGGACACAATGTCCATGGATCTATGTCGGTGCTGGCCGCATTGGCCCTGGCGGAGCTGAGGGATCAGTTCCGGGGCAGAATCTGTGTGTTCGGCACTCCGGCGGAGGAAGAGGATGGGGCGAAGGTTGGCATGGCCGCAAAGGGGGCCTTTGACGAAATGTCCTTGGCGATCATGATTCACAGCGCCAGCGGCGGACGAGGCGCCGCGAATATGGATGTGCTCAGCATGGGCTGCTACATAGTGGAGTTTACAGGCGCGTCTGCCCATGCGGCAAATTCTCCTTGGGAGGGACACAACGCCCTCACTGCCGCACGAAAATTTTTAGATCTGATGGATGCCAGACGGGAGTGCTTTACTCCGGATGCACGTTTCAGTGGAATTATTGTAGAGGGCGGCAAAGCGCCCAATATTATCCCGGACAGAGCGGTGGTTCGGGTGGAGTTCCGCACTGACTCGATGGTAAAGCTGGATCGGATGGACGATGCTGTGAAAAAATGCGCCAAAGGGGCGGCTTTGGCAATGGACTGTGAGGCTGCCTTTACAGTAGGATTTGAGAGCTTTTTTGATATGGTGCGCGTGCCGGCTCTGGAGGAGGAGGCAATTGCCCTGATGGATGAGCTGGGCCTGTCCCATATGCCGGTGGAGCGTCCCGGCGGCTCTTCGGATGTAGGCAATGTGAGTTATCGCTGTCCTACCATACAGCCCACGGTATCCATCTGTGAGACGTTCCATGTCCTGCACACGAAGGAATTTCAGGATGAGGTCACTGGTCCGGCCGCCCATCAAGCCATTGCAAACGGCGGAAAGCTGATTGCTGCCGCAGTGCTCCGCACTTTGACGGATGAGACATTCCGACAGAAGGTTCAGAATTCCTATGAGCGGGCGCGGGCAGAGAAGCTGAAACCGTGAGGACTGTGCGGCTCTGTTCGCTGTAAAGGGACCCAATTCGGAGGACTTGAGGCCGTATGAAGCCACAGCTTCATGCGGCTTGTTTCTTCCCATTTCGGATGCCAAAACGCTTGGCGTCGATAGAAATCTGAATTTTGAACAGTCCATCGGCCAGTACGGTGCAGCCGATAAGCACACAGATGGTTGTCAGCACCTTCTCCGGCCTGACCAGCGCCAGACCCCCAAAGCAACCATAAGCAGACCCGAAGCATTCTGGAGGGAGTGTGCAACTATGAGTAAGACGGTATTGTATCTGGGGTACTTCTGTCTGTATTCGCTGGTACTTTTGATTATCGGCAAGAGCAGCCTGAGAGACGGCGGTACGCCGGAGGATTACTTTATCTGTGAGCGAAAGGTGGGGCTTCCCCAGTGTGTGTGTACCTTTACCGGTACGTGGGTCTCAGCGATTACCATTCTCAGCTTGACAGGCAGCGTCTACGAAAATGGTTTGGCGGTGCTGTTCTATTCGGTGATTCCGTGGTTTCTGGGGGCTTTCCTGTTGGCACTGGTGGCCAGAAAACTGTATGGCAATGGAATTATCACGATTCCGGAGCTGTTTCGGTCCCGATATGGCTCCAGAGCCCTCCAGGTAATTTACGCTGTAATCATCATTCTGGTCTATGTGCTTTATTTGGTATCACAGTATAAGGGCTTCGGCATGATCTCCGCGGCCCTGTTTGAGATTCCTTATCCCGTGGGGGTTGGGATGGTCTACCTGTTCATTCTGTATACCACCTTCGGCGGATACCGATCGGTAGTGCGCACTGATGTGTTCAATCTGATCCTGCTGGTGGTGGGGCTGGCGGTGCTGACGGCGTCCGTTTTGTCTCAGGTAGGCGGGCTGGGTGCGCTCTATAGGCAGGCCGGACAGATGACCTGCTACTCGGCCGCCCAGCTCACGGTTCAAAATGATCCTCTCCTGGCCCCCTTTGGCGGACGGTACACGCCGCTGAGCAGTCTGAGCATGTTCTGGGGCTGGGGATTGGGCCTGGCGGCAAACCCTCAGTATCTGGTTCGGATGCTGGGGGCGGACAGCGGGCAAAACGCCCGCAGAACGGTGCTCTATTCTCTGGTGCTGCTGTCTGGAATCTACTTCGCGCTGATCCATATTGGGCTGGGGATGCGGGCGCTGGTGCCTGAGCTGTCAGAGGCAGTGGCTACCGATGGAATCATTATCCGTCTGATCAATCACGAGCTCTACGGTCCCCTGAGCGGTTTTTTCCTCTTTGCCGTTTTCGGGGCGTGCATTTCCACGGCCAATTCTCAGCTCCTGCTCATTGCCTCCTCCTTCTCCTATGATATTGTTAAGGGGGTCTCCAAGCGGGAGCCCTCTGCGGCCCGGGTGGTCAACCTGGGGCGGCTGGCGGTGCTGGGCGGCGGAACTGCGGCCATGCTCCTAACGCTGAACCCTCCCGGCTTCACCCTGTCCTATGGCGGGGACCTGTGGGGAATCCTGAGCATTCTCCTTTTCCCACCCCTGTATGGCACTCTGCTGAGCAAAAAGATTACCCTCTGGGGCATCTGGGGCTGTCTGGCAGCAGGCGGGCTGGCCATCGCGCTGCTCTACCCCCTTCATTACCTAGATAGGCTGGCTGTCCACCCCGCTATGATCGGAATGCCGCTTTCCAGCGGGGTCATGCTTCTGATTTCTGCGCTGGACCGGCGAAAGGAGGGAAACTGTCTTGAAGCGGAGATGGAAGATCAGCTCCACCATTGAAAACAAAATCCTGTTTCCCTTTGTCTGCATCAGCATGGTGACAGTGCTTTGCTTCTGCTTCATTCTGTACCGCATTGAGTATGATGTGAAGCTGCGGACCGAGACGCTGAACGCTCAGGCTCTGGTGGAGTACATCAATGCGGACATCGACGCGGGACAGTACTGGAAGGAGCCCGCGGACTTGCTGGAAAAATACGCTGACAACTACCGGGGAGACAGCCTGTTCCTCTATGGAGCGGGGGGAGAGCTGCTCTTCAGCAGGCGGCCTTTGGGGGATTTGGAGCTGGTGCTGGAGGACAGCCGGAACAATCGCCTGAACTGGCGAGTGCTCTATTCCCTGGATCAGAGGGCAATTCGGCTGGAATTTATCGAGGAGCAGCGGTATATGATTCTGGCCGCGGTGGCGATGCTGCTGATTATTGTTCAGGCCAGCGTGTTCATCGCCTATAACATCTCCGCCCCCCTGAGACAGCTGAGCAAGGTGTGTACGCTGGTCAGCCGGGACCCCGGGGGTTCGGAGGACCTGTCGGTGGAGTACATCCGCCGCAGGGATGAAACGGGTCAGCTGGCTGCTGCTTTTCAGGCCATGCTGGACAGCCAGCGGCGCTATACCAGGGAGCTGACCCAGGTAAAAATGCTGAATGAGGCCATTGTGGCCAATCTTCCCCTGGGGGTGGTGGTCCGTGATGGAAAAGGTGTAGTCATTTTAAAAAATATTCGGGCGGACGGCATGCTCCGTCAGAGCGGGGAGCGGGACAAACAGGGGAGGAGCCTGGAGACGCTGCTGGCCGAGCTGGCGCGGCAGGACCCGGTCCTGCCCTCCGCGGTGCGGCTGTACGATCAATCGGGCAAGGTGAGAGATTGTGAGCTGGGGGCCTGGACACTGCGGGGAGCCGATGGCGACGGCTGTGGAACGCTCTATACCATTGACGATGTAACCTATCAAAGGCATATGGAGGAGAAACTGAGCCGGGAGGAGAAGCTGGCATACACCGGCCGTCTGGCTGCCGATGTGGCCCATGAGGCCCGAAATCCGCTGGCAGGCATTCGGGCAGGGCTTCAGGTCCTCGAGCCCAAGCTGCTCCAGGAGCGGGACGCTGTGCTGTGCCGGGAAATGATGCGGGAGGTGGATCGGGTCAACCTCCTTATTGAAAATCTGCTCAATCTCTCCCGGCAGCGGGAGAGCGAAAAGACCACGGTCAGTCTGAATTCCCTGTTCGACGAGCTGGCCATGCTATACTTCAAGGTGGCGGAAAACAAGGGGATTGCTCTGTCGGTGGAGATGGAGAGAGCGCTTTGGCTCTTTGCCGACGAGCAGCAGCTGAGGCAGATACTGATTAATCTGATCAACAACAGCATCAAGGCTATGCCGGAGGGGGGACGGGTGCTGCTGACCGGACGGACAGCGGCAGATGGAGTGACAGTAATCGTTGCGGACAGCGGCCCAGGCATGTCCCGGGAGAAGCTGGAGCGGGTGCTCAGCGGGCAGGCGGGCGGCTTGGGGCTGTCCATCGTTCAGCGGCTGCTGGAGCAGAACGGAGGCAGCCTGGATATTGACAGCGCCCCCGACGAGGGCACCCGGGCGGTGCTGACCTTCCATGGAACAGGAGGAGACCATGAAATATAAGGTTTTGGTGATTGACGACGAGTTTTTGCTGCGCATGACGCTGGAGAGTGGCCTGTCAGACCGGGGTTACCAGGTGGAGACAGCCGGAGATGTCCGACAGGGGCTCTCCCTGGCGGAGAGCTTTCACCCGGATGTGGTTCTGCTGGACAACCGCCTGGGCAGCGACCGGGGGATGGACTATATCTCTGCCTTCAAGCAGCTGGACGAGGAAGTTCAGATTATCCTGATGACGGCATACGGCTCAGTCTCTCAGGCGGTGGAGGCCATGAAGCTGGGGGTGAGCAACTATGTGCAGAAGCCTTTTGACCTGGATGAAATCGACATGATTATCCGCCGGGGAATGGAGCAGCTGACCAGCCGGCGCACTGTGGCCCTTATGAGACGGCCCAACCGGGAGCTGGTCGGCGTCAGTCCGGCTATCCAGCACATCCGGCAGAATATTCGGGTGCTGGCAGAGAACGACAATGTGGATGTGCTGATCTGCGGGGAAACGGGGACCGGTAAAGAGGTTGTGGTGAATAACATTCACGACGGCAGTGCCCGCCGGGATAAACCTCTGGTGAAGATCAACTGCGGCGCGATTCCGGAGACCCTTTTGGAATCGGAGCTCTTCGGCTATGAAAAGGGGGCCTTTACCGGGGCTTCCAAAACAAAAAAGGGGCTGATGGAGCTGGCCAACGGGGGAACGGTTTTCCTGGATGAGATTGGGGAGATGCCATTATCCATGCAGGCCAAGCTGCTCACCTTTCTGGAGGACCGCTGCTTTAAACGGGTGGGCGGACTGCGTGATATCGAGGTCAACATTCGTATTGCCGCCGCCACCAACCGCAGGCTGGAGGAGGCGGTGAACAGGGGAGCCTTCCGAGAGGACCTCTATTACCGCCTGAATGTGATGCAGATACACATTCCGCCGCTGCGGGAGCGGCGGCAGGACATTCCGGCTCTGTGTCAATTTTATCTGGAGCACTTCAACCGGAAATTCAAAAAGTCGCTTCGAGGCATTGACCCGGACTTTCTGGAGGCCATGGAAGGCTATTATTGGAAGGGGAATGTGCGGGAGCTTCGCAACGTGATGGAGCGCTGTGCTCTGTTCAGCCAGGGGGATCTGCTCACTGGAGCGGAGTCCGGCCTCCGGCTGGCCGGACCGAGCGGCCCGGTTTCGGGGGAGAGCTTTCCTCTGCGGGACCTGCGCCTGGGAAATATTGACCTGCGGCGGGAGGTGGAGAACCTTGAGATGGCCTATATCAGGCAGGCCATGGAACTCACTGGCGGGAATCTGTCGCAGGCGGCCCAGCTGCTGGGAGCCACCCGATTTACAATCAAACGCCGCCTGGAGCCCAGAGAGGGCGTGGAGCAGGAGGAGAGCCCTGATATCACGTCCAAGCAGTAAAAACAAAGCGCCCAGCTGTGCGATTTTGCACGGCCGGGCGTTTTTGCACGGACTGAGACAGCGCCATTTGGAGAAAACAGGAATAAAGTCAATATTTTTCTGAAAATAAGGGATAATTTTATTATAGAAAAGGTTGGCATAAATATTGCTATATAATAACTCAGCTTGTTATAAAGGAGGAACTGCGCAATGTATAAGGTAGATCTCAACAGCGATTTGGGCGAAAGCTTTGGTGCCTATACCATCGGTATGGACGAGGCGGTGATCGCCCATGTCTCCTCAGCGAATGTGGCCTGCGGCTACCATGCCGGGGACCCCCTGGTGATGGACAAAACAGTGGCCGACTGCAAGGCTGCCGGGGTGGCGGTGGGAGCCCATCCTGGTTTTCCTGATCTAATGGGCTTTGGCCGCCGAAATATGGTCTGCTCCCCCAAGGAGGCCAAGGCCTACATCCAGTATCAGATGGGCGCGATCCTGGCCTTCACCGCCGCCAACGGCGTGAAGCTCCAGCATGTGAAGCCCCACGGCGCACTGTACAACATGGCTGGTAAGGATATGGACCTGGCCCTGGCCATCGCCGAGGGTATCGCCAGCGTAGACAAGGACGTGATCCTGCTGGGTTTGGCGGGCAGCAAGATGCTGGAGGCAGGCAGGCAGGTGGGGCTGAAGGTGGCCAGTGAGGTCTTTGCCGACCGGGCCTACCAGGCCGACGGCTCCTTGGTGCCCCGCTCCAAGCCCGGCGCGGTGATTCACGACAAGGACGAGGCCATCGCCCGCACCATCCGCATG
>CATKHE010000111.1 GCA_949747935.1 uncultured Eubacteriales bacterium | reverse complement strand
GACGAGCTGAAATGGCTGTATATGGAGCTGTACCGGGAAGAGGAGGCCTTTGACTACTTTGTCAAAATGCTGCAGGTCTGCTGGGAGGGGCGGAAAAAGCCCCTGCGGGATCAGGACGCCCGCCGGGAGGCCGACCCTGGCTGGTACCGCCGCCGGGAGCTGCTGGGCATGATGCTCTATGTGGACGCCTTTGCCGGAAATCTGGAGGGCGTAAAGAAAAATCTGAAATATGTCAAGGAGTGCGGGGTAAATTACCTGCATCTGATGCCCCTGCTGGACACCCCCAGGGGCCGAAGCGACGGGGGCTATGCCGTCAGCGATTTTCGGACGGTCCGTCCTGATCTGGGTACCATGGACGACCTGGAGTCCCTGGCCGACGCCTGCCGGAAGCAGGGGATCAGCCTGTGCCTGGACTTTGTGATGAACCACACCAGCGAGGATCATGACTGGGCCAGACGGGCCCGGGCCGGGGAGCCGGGCTACCGGGAACGGTATTTCTTTTATGACACCTGGGATATTCCCCGGGAATTTGAGAGGAGCGTCCCCCAGGTCTTCCCCATCACCGCCCCGGGCAGCTTCACCCAGCTGGACAATGGACAGATTGTCATGACCAGCTTCTACCCCTACCAGTGGGACCTGAACTACGCCAATCCGATGGTGTTCAACGACATGACGGAGAACCTTCTCTTTCTGGCCAACCGGGGCATCGACGTGATCCGTCTGGACGCTATCCCCTACATCTGGAAGGAGCTGGGTACCGACTGCCGCAATCTGCCCCAGGTCCACACTCTGGCCCGGATACTGCGCATTGTCTGCGAGATCGTCTGCCCCAGCGTTCTGCTGCTGGGAGAGGTGGTGATGGAGCCGGCCAAGGTGGCCCCCTACTTCGGTACCCCTGACAAGCCGGAATGCCACATGCTCTACAACGTCACCACTATGGCCACCACCTGGCACACCCTGGCCACCGGAGACACCTCCCTGCTGCGGCGGCAGATGGAGGCCGTCTGCTCCCTGCCCAAGGACTTCCTGTTTTTGAACTACCTGCGCTGTCATGATGACATTGGCTGGGGGCTGGACTACCCCTGGCTCAACCGAAACTTCGGCACCGACGAGGTGGCCCACAAGCGCTACCTCAACGACTGGTTTACCGGCAGGTGGCCGGGCAGCGTCAGCCGGGGAGAGCTGTACAACGACGATCCCCGGCTGGGGGACGCCCGGCTGTGCGGCACCACCGCCTCTCTGTGCGGCCTGGAAGCCGCCGACTTCGAGGGGGACCCATTCAAGCTGGAGCGGGCAGTGGCCTGCGACCTGACCCTTCACGCCTGGATGTTGTCCCAGAGCGGCATCCCGGTGATCTACAGTGGGGACGAGGTTGGTCAGCTCAACGACTACACCTACCATCAAGACCCAGACAGGCAGGAGGACAGCCGGTATCTCCACCGGGGAAAATTCCAGTGGGGGCTGGCGGAGCTGCGCTCCGACCCTGAGACCTACCAGAGCAAGCTGTTCCAAAGCCTGCGGCGGCTGGAGACCCTCCGGGCCAAGGAGCCCTGCTTCGACGGGGACGCCGATGTACAGGTGGAGGACAGCGGCGACAGTCGGGTACTGGCCCTGTGCCGCCGGAAGGATGGGCGGGAGCTGATCTGCCTGTTCAACTTCAGCAACCAGTTTGTCCGGGCCGG
>CATKHE010000110.1 GCA_949747935.1 uncultured Eubacteriales bacterium | reverse complement strand
GGGGGTGCCGTCGGGGAGGAAGGGCATATCCTCCTGGGGCAGGATGCGGGAGACCACGCCCTTGTTGCCGTGGCGGCCGGCCATCTTGTCGCCCACGGAGATCTTCCGCTTCTGTGCGATATAGACCCGGACCACCTGGTTGACGCCCGGACCCAGCTCGTCGCCGCCCTCCCGGGTGAATACCTTCACATCCACCACGATGCCCGCCTCGCCATGAGGCACCTTCAAAGAGGTGTCCCGGACCTCACGGGCCTTCTCGCCAAAGATGGCCCGGAGCAGTTTTTCTTCCGCGGTGGCCTCGGCCTCCCCCTTGGGGGTGACCTTGCCCACCAGATAGTCACCGGCGCGGATCTCCGCGCCCACACGGATGATGCCGTGCTCGTCCAGGTCCTTCAGCGCGTCGTCGCCTACATTGGGGATATCCCGGGTAATGGTCTCGGGGCCCAGCTTGGTGTCCCGGGCCTCGGTCTCATACTCCTCGATGTGGATGGAGGTGAACACGTCATCCCGGACGATGCGCTCATTGAGCAGGATGGCGTCCTCATAGTTGTAGCCCTCCCAGGTCATAAAGCCCATGAGGATATTCCGTCCCAGGGCGATCTCTCCCCGGTCGGTGGAGGGGCCGTCAGCCAGCACGTCCTGGAACTCCACCCGCTGCCCGGCGTCCACAATCGGCCGCTGGTTGATACAGGTGGTATGGTTGGAGCGCAGATACTTGGTCAGACGGTACTCCCTGGTGCCCAGCTTGGGGTCGTCATAGGCCACAGTGATATACCGGGCGGACACCTTGGTGACAATGCCCGGTCCCTCAGCCAGGATGGCCACCTCGGAGTCGATACAGTTCTTGTGCTCCTGTCCGGTGGCCACGATGGGGGCCTCGGGACGGAGCAGGGGGACGGCCTGACGCTGCATGTTGGCGCCCATCAGGGCACGGTTGGCGTCGTCGTTCTGGAGGAAGGGGATCATGGCGGTGGCCACCGACACCATCATCTTGGGGGACACGTCAACATAGTCCACCCGATGCTTGTCAACGGAGATGGTCTCATTGCGGTGGCGGCAGGTGACGCGCTCGTTCACCAGACATCCGCTCTCGTCCACCGGCTCGGTGGCCTGGCCGATGATGAACTCGTCCTCCATGTCGGCAGTCATATAAGTGATCTCGTCGGTGAGCTTGCCCGTCTCCTTATCCACCTTGCGGTAGGGGGATTCAATGAAGCCATACTTGTTGATCCGGGCGTAGGAGGCCAGATAGGAAATCAGGCCGATGTTGGGGCCTTCCGGGGTCTCAATGGGACACAGACGGCCGTAGTGGCTGTAGTGGACGTCCCGGACGTCGAAGGAGGCCCGGTCACGGCTCAAGCCGCCGGGTCCCAAGGCAGACAGGCGGCGCTTGTGGGTCAGCTCCGCCAGGGGGTTGGTCTGGTCCATAAACTGAGACAGGGGGCTGGAGCCAAAGAACTCTTTGATAGCGGCGGTGACAGGCCGAATATTAATCAGGGACTGAGGGGTAACCACATCCAGATCCTGAGTTGTCATCCGTTCCCGGATGACACGCTCCATGCGGCTGAAGCCAATGCGGAACTGGTTCTGAATCAGTTCGCCCACACAGCGCAGGCGGCGGTTGCCCAAATGGTCGATGTCGTCGGGGGTACCGATATTGTAGGCCAGACAGTTGAGGTAGTTAATAGAGGCCATGATGTCGGCCACAGTGATGTGGTTGGGAATCAGTTCCTCCTTGGCACGGCGAACCGCGTCCCGCAGCTCGTCACCCTGGTACTGGTCCACCAGAGCGCACAGAGCGGGGAAGGAGACCATCTCGTCGATGCCCGCCTCGGCGGGATCAAAGCCGGCCAGGGCCACAAATCCTTTTTTATCCACCATGTCGTTGGAGAAGACCTGGACCATTTTTCCATCCATGTCCACCACGGCGCGGTTTACGCCTCTGGAGTCCAACTCCTGGGCCCGCTCCCGGGTGAGGACCTCACCGGCCTCGGCCAGCAGCTCGCCGGTGCGCGGGTCGGCGACGGGCTGTCCCAGCTTCTGTCCGGCCAGCCTGGTCCACAGGGCCATCTTCTTGTTGAATTTGTAGCGGCCCACAGTGGACAGATCGTACCGCCGATGGTCGAAGAAAGTGGCGTTGATCAGGGTTTCGGCGGAGTCCACTGTGGGGGGCTCACCCGGGCGCAGCTTGCGGTAGATCTCCAGCAGAGCCTCCTCATAGGTCTTACAGGCGTCCTTCTCCAGAGTGGCTAAAATGCGCTCGTCCTCACCGAACATCTCAATAATCTCCGGATCGGTCCGGGGGCCCAGCACCCGGATCAAACAGGTGACAGGCAGCTTACGGTTCTTGTCAATACGGACATAGAACACGTCGGACAGGTCGGTTTCATACTCCAGCCAGGCGCCCCGGCCTGGGATGACGGTGGTGGCGTAGGTCTTGTTGTCCGCCTTGTCCACCTCCCGAGTGTAGTACATACCGGGGGAACGGACGATCTGGGAGACAATGACACGCTCGGCTCCGTTGATAACAAAGGTGCCCGAATTGGTCATGATGGGGAAGTCTCCCATGAAAATCTCCTGCTCGTTGATCTGGTTGTTCTGGGTGTTGCGCAGCTGCACCTTCACCTTAATAGGAGCGGCGTAGGTGGCGTCCCGGGCCTTGCACTCCTCCACATCATACTTGGGCTTCTCGTCCATGGAAAAATCCACAAAGGACAACTCCAGATTGCCGCCGTAGTCCACAATAGAGCCCACATCCCTGAACACCTCTTTCAGGCCAATGTCCAAAAACCACTGGTAAGAGGTCTTTTGCACCTCCAGCAGATTGGGCATCTCCAGAATCTCTTGGTAGCGGGCAAAGCTCTTCCGAAGGGTCTTGCCATACATTACATCCTTGACGACCATGCCGAAAAATCAACTCGCTTTCTTCAGAATTGACGGTCATTTACTTCTCTTAATTTGCCGGATTTTGGGGGAAACTCCAATTTTTGCCGTCAGTATGCACAATTTTCAAGACAGGCAAGCTTTGAAACGCACGAACACGTGGGTATTTTCTTCCCTTACTCTCTTGCCTTTCTGCCACAGATGTGCTAGACTAATCGTGTGAATATGGAAGAGTTCCTAATTTTAAAGCAAGGGCATATAAGCATTTTATTTTACCATAATCGGGGTAAGCTGTCAAGGGCTTATCCTATTTTTATTTTATATAATTGGAAAAAGGAAATCAAGAACCATTAGAAAATGGTTTCTTTATAGAAAAAGCCACAGTGAAACCACTGTGGCGCAGCAAGTCCAGTATGTTTAATAAATAAATTGACAGACTACCTCTCTAGTGTAGTCTGTCAATTTATCATGGCAGCGGGAGAAGGATTCGAACCCTCACAAACAGAGTCAGAGTCTGTCGTGCTACCCTTACACAATCCCGCTATTGGCAACGCTCTCGTAAGGACGAGTATCATTATAACAAAAGCTCAGAAATTGTCAAGGGGTATTTTCAATTTTTTCTTGAAGTAAGCGCATCGACAATAAGAGCGAAATAAATAGCGGACAATGCCAACGTTACCCCGTCCTGATCAGATGCGGCACCCATATGAGGTTTGGTATTCCATGCTGCTGCAAACGCAGAAAAGCTGCTTGCAATACACCCTTCTTTGCCCAGTGGTTTCATTTTTTCATAAAAAGCGAGTCTCCCGAACAGGAGATGTTCGGGGGACCCTGTCATTTCATTGACTGATACGCTCTTTCAGCGCGCCTGTTACAGGGCGGCCTTCAGTGCCTCCACCCGGTCGGTCTTCTCCCAAGCCACACCCAAGTCCTCCCGGCCGAAGTGTCCGTAGGCGGCCAACTGCCGGTAGATGGGCTTTCTCAGGTCCAGGTCCCGGATAATGGCAGCGGGGCGCAGGTCGAAGACCTTCTCCACCGCCTCCTCCAGCCTGGAATCGGCCACCGTGCCGGTGCCGAAGGTGTCCACCCGGACGGAGACGGGCCGGGCCACGCCGATGGCGTAGGCCAGCTGAACCTGACAGCGGGAGGCCAGGCCAGCGGCCACCACGTTCTTGGCCACCCAGCGGGCGGCGTAGGCGGCGGAGCGGTCCACCTTGGTGGGGTCCTTGCCTGAGAAGGCACCGCCGCCGTGGGGAGCGGAACCGCCGTAAGTGTCCACGATGATCTTCCGTCCGGTGAGACCGGAGTCGCCCTGGGGTCCGCCGATCACGAAACGTCCGGTGGGGTTGACATAGATCTTAGTATTCTCGTCCAGCAGACCGGCAGGGATAATGGGCTTGATCACCAGCTCAATCATGTCTCTTCTGATCTGCTCCAGCTCCGCCTCCGGGCCGTGCTGGGTAGACACCACAACAGCCTCGACTCGGACCGGCTTGTTGTTCTCGTCGTACTCCACAGTGACCTGACTCTTTCCGTCGGGCCGCAGGTAGTCCACCAGGCCCTCCTTGCGGACCTGGGTCAGCCGCATGGCCAGCTTCTGGGCCAGGGAGATAGGCAGGGGCATCAGCTCGGGGGTCTCGTCGCAGGCGTAGCCGAACATCATGCCCTGGTCGCCGGCGCCGTTGTCCAGGCCGTCGTCCTGCTCGCCCTCCTTGGCCTCCAGGCACTTGTCCACTCCCAGGGCGATGTCGCCGGACTGCTCATCAATGGAGGTAATCACCGCGCAGGTGTTGCAGTCGAAGCCGTATTTGGCTCGGTCGTAGCCGATCTCGCCCACCACCTGACGGGCCACCTTGGGGATGTCCACATAGCAAGAGGTGGTGATCTCCCCCATCACATGGATCAGGCCGGTGGTGGCGGTGGTCTCACAGGCCACCCGGGCCTGGGGGTCCTTCTCATAGATCGCGTCCAACACCGCGTCAGAGATTTGGTCGCAGATCTTGTCGGGATGCCCCTCGGTGACGGATTCCGATGTAAACAGTCGTTTTGCCATAGTTTTTCTCCTTTCTGTGTTTGGGAGCGCAAAAACGCCCCGCCGGTCGGCGGAGCGTTATGTTTGGTTGCACCCTCATCTTTCGATACACTACCGCCGGATTTAGCACCTTGCGCATACGCGCAGGTTGCCGGGCTTCATCGGGCCGTTCCCTCCACCGCTCTTGATAAGGCTATTCAATTTTACAGTCTTCAGTATAACAGATCCTGTCCCGCTTGTCAATTTATTTTCCTGACAAAAACTATTTTGACAAATATGGTATTTTTCATTCGCATTCTCCCGCTGGAGCACCTTTGTCTAGAACCCTCCTCCAGTTTTTATACCGCATATTCATACAGCAGAAAGTTGGCAAGGCCGGTGCTCTCGTACCAAATTTCCTTAGTCTCGATGTACACAAAGCCCGCCCGCTCATACAGCCGCCGGGCGGGGGTGTTGCACTCCAGCACGTCCAGCCGCAGGGCCTTCCAGCCCTTTTCCCGGGCCAGCTCCACCCCGCCCAGAAGCATTTCCCGAGCCAGGCCCCGCCCGGAAAAATCAGGGGATACTCCCAGCGTGTGGATCACCGCCGTCTCCCCGTCCGCCGCATCCACCCGCCAGGGGGGATTTCCATAGGTCTTGTCCGTCCCCTGGGTGATAATCATCCCTGCGGCCAGCGTGCCCTCCAGCTCTCCCACATACAGCGTCCCGGCCCCGATGGCCTTTTGAAAATCCGCCTCAGCGGGGTATACGCCCTTCCTCCAGGCAGTGGTCCCGGTCTGGGCCTGAAAACGGTTAATCACCCCGTCATAAAGTTGCAAAACAGCCTCCATGTCGCCGGGAACCGCCTGACGCATCCGCAGCATATCTCTCACCCCTCTGTCGCAATACGTGAGTATTATATCGCATTCCCTCAAAAAAGCAAGGAGAAAAACAGGGAGACTGCCCGACAGTCTCCCCAGCTATTATCGAGCCACGCTCTGGAAATGGGCCAGAACAGGGTTGACCCCCGTCTTCTTGCCGTTCTCATAGGTATAGAAGC
This sequence comes from uncultured Eubacteriales bacterium, assembly GCA_949747935.1. The sequence goes on along the minus strand of CATKHE010000110.1, from coordinate 571 downwards.
CCGCGCCGCTCTTGCGGCCCAGGAAGCCGGACACCACCAGCTTGCGCAGCAGCAGTGAGGGGTGATACTTGGCGCCGATCTCCTGGTCCATCACAGTCATCACGTTGAGCAGGATGTCCAGACCAATCATGTCGGCCAGCTCCAGGGGACCCATGGGGTGGTTACAGCCCAGCTTCATGCCGTTGTCCACATCCTCCACCGAGCCGATATAGGAGCCCACAATGACACAAGCCTCGTTGAGCATAGGCAGCAGCGCCCGGTTGACGATAAAGCCCGGCTTGTCGTCGGCCTGGATCAGAGTCTTACCCATCTTCTCGCCCACCTCCTTGACAGCGTCCAGCACATCCTGGGTGGTGAGCAGGCCGAAGATCACCTCACACAGCCGCATCCGGGGCACTGGGGAGAAGAAGTGCATTCCCACCACCCGGGAGGGCCGTTTGGTGGCGGCAGCCAGGGCGGTCAACGAGATAGAGGAGGTATTGGAGGCGAAAATGGTGTGCTCCGGGCAGACCTCCTCCAGGGCAGAAAAGACGGCCTGCTTGGCCTCCAGGTTCTCAAAAATAGCCTCAAT
>CATKHE010000109.1 GCA_949747935.1 uncultured Eubacteriales bacterium | reverse complement strand
ACAGGGACAGAGCAAGCGCAAGGGTCAGGGAAAACGTTTTTTTCAGCTTTCTCATGGTTTTGTACCTCTCTTTCTGTTTTGAGCACCCTTTCCTTTGCATTGCAAAGGAAAGAAGGGTACCCTTCTACGTCGCATTATAATATGATCTTTCCGAAATTGCAAGGGTAAAATGGATAAGAACGCACAAAAGCGGCAGATGACCTTTCTGTCATCCGCCGCCTTATCTATGTCCGCCCCGTTGAGGCAGGCCTTTGTGCTCAGTCGGCGTAGGGCTTGTCGGTCTCGATGAAAACGCCCCGCTCAGCGGTCCAGCCCACATAGAAGTCCAGGGCCCTGCCCAGGTCACGCAGGCGGAAGAAGTTGTTGCCCTCGATCTTGTAGGCGGTCAGGTCCGCCTTGACTCCGTCGATGTAGATCGCGTCGTTGGTGGGTTCGGCGGCAAAGCTGCCCTCCGCCGCGCCGGCCAGCTCGCCGCCCACGGCCTCGTAGGCCTGCCCGGTGGTCACCTGGACAGAGCCGTCGTAGCCCACGGAGAACTGCTTCTCCGTGCCGTTGAGCATGGCGGCCAGGTCACGAATCTTGAAATAGTTGTCGCCGCCGTCCAGCTTGAAAACGGTGGGGCTCTGCTTCACCCCGTCCAGGGTGAGCGCGTCGTTGGTGGGAGCCGCTGTGACGGGCTGGGCGGGCTGCGGGTTCTCGGGCTGCTCGGGCTCGGTGGCGGTGGAGCTGCCCTCCACCTTTACCAGGAAGTTCTTTCCATCTACCTGATGGACGTTCACCCGCCAAACAGCACCGGCGTATGTCTCGTCCCACACAAATGTCACATCGTCGGAGGAGTCTCCTCTATAGACTGTGTATTCGGACACGTTTTTATAGTTGCCGTCCTCGTCCAGCACGGCTTTCGAGATAATCTTACCACAATTATCACCAATTCTTAAGGTGCTTCCTACCGGAACCGTGAAGATGGGGACAGTGAGGTCCCCAAGGCGGTGATGTATTATAGCGGTGTCCTCCTCGATCACCTCGGACAGCGTGATTGTTAATCCGAAGTAATTCAAATCGACCGGAGCCGCGAAGGCTGGAACGGCCATGACCAGGGTCAGTGCGAGCGCGAGGGTCAGGGAAAGCGCTTTTTTCAATTTTCTCATGGTTCTGTACTCCTTTTCCATTTTGAGTTCTTCTTTCCTTTGCAAGGCAAAGGAAAGAATGAGGGCATCCTCATTCTTTTTTATACCACAACCAATCCTGTTTTCCAATATGCTGGTTGCATAGTGTCGGGGTAAAATTTACAGGAAATCGGACATTTTTCAAAAAATTCCCGGCCCCCCCAGGCCGGGAATTCACAGTCTATTGCGAAGACAGAGCGTCAGCCCTTCGTCTTTTCAAAATAGGCGTCGATTTTCTGCTTGATTTCCGCCGGTTTCAGGTATTTCAGCAGATAGCCCGCCGGCTTCATGGACAGCAGCTTTTTCACAAGCTCCGGGTCGCTCCGGCCGGTGAGGAAGATCACCGGAATTTCAGCGAAGGACCCCTCTGAGCGGAGCATCTCCAGGGTCTGCTTTCCGTCGCAGACAGGCATCTCATAGTCGAGAAGAATCAGGTCCGGCCGGTTCAGGGTGATGGTCCGGATGGCGGCCACTCCGGATTCGGCCAGGGCGACCTCATACTCCCCCTCCAGAAGCTGCTTCATGCTGTGCCGAACCGTCATGGAGTCGTCCACCACCAGAATCTTCTTCCTGGGGTTGGCCTCCTCCCTGGCCTCCTGTTTTTCCCGCTTGGCCAGGTATTTCTCCACCTCAGTCAGGGCGTTTGCCTCCTCAATGGGGGTGCCCACGCCCTTCTCCAGAAGGTGGGGCGCAATGGCGCAGTAGGCGAAATAGCCCGCGCCCCCCGTATTGAACAGCAGACTGATCTGGGGCTTCTCCCGCTGGAGCACCTTTTGAAACTGCTCATAGGACAGCAGGTTCTCCTCCCGCAGCTCGCAGCTCTCCCAGGTGGGGAACTGCTCCATCACCCGCCCCACAAACTGCTTGGCCGTAAACCGGGCGGCGTGCAGCAGCATGGAATCCAGCTTGTTGGTCTGGAGGCCCATTACCTTCCCCACGGTGCTCACCAGCAGCTTCTCCTCAAAGACCAGGAGAATCTCCTGCTTTTTCTCCTCCCCCTTCGGTCCGTAGACCAGGCGGTAGTACACCCCCTTGCCGAACTTCTCCCCATTGTAGGCATCGCTGATCAGCTGGGACTCCAGGTGAAACATGTCGAATACCAGCTCAGCAATGACCTTTTTCATGGCCGCCAGTTCCTCGCCGGGCAGGAGGCGCTCCCACTGCCGGGTCTGTCTGCCTGTGATGGCCATGTCCTCTGTCAGGGTGTGGCCGATGAGCCATCCGGCGCACACCCCCAGAAAGTGCTCCACCGCGTCGGGGGCGTAGCCCGTCCGCTCCAGCTCCTGCTCCAGGGCGGGCAGGGTGTTCTCCCGGAAGCTCCTGTGGACCCGCCGGTGCTGCTCCAGCCCCTCATAGCCGATGGATTCCATGTAGGCCTCCTCGTCGGCAAAGTGCTTCACCGAATGGCCCTTGAAGAACTTGATTCCCTCCTGACAGGTCCACTGGCTGTCCTTCTCCTCCTCCCTGAACCGGAACAGCTTGTTGATGATCCGAAAGAGCCGCTGGTGCTCCCGGTCGATGGTCTCCACCCCGATCTCATACTCTTCCCGCCACTCAAACTGGGTGTCCATTGAAAAAATCCTCCTTTTGCCGATCAAAATTTATCCGGTTTTTTCATTATACAACGCCTGCCGCCTTCTGTAAATATGTCATTCACCCGTTTTGCGCGCAAAAGGAGAAAAAATTCCCGACCCCAAGGGGGCCGGGAGTTTCCGCCGGTCAGCGGGCCGCGGCGGCGCTTCCGCCGCTATTCTTCAAAGCGCTCAGGGAGCGGGCACAACCTCCACGGTATAGCCCAGGTCCCGCAGGCCCTGGACCACGCCGGTGTCGCCGATCATGTGGCCCGCGCCCACCGTCATGATGCCGGTGTGGGAGCCCTCCTGCTTTAAGTAGCGGTCCGCCCAGGCGATCATGTTGGGGTCCCGGCCCTCAAAGAGCTTGGCATTCAGCTCGTTGGAGGGGTCGGACTGGATGTCGTCCTTGGGGTAGGACCCGCCGAAGCCCTCGGTGTCCCGGGTCTTCCACTGATCCATCCAGCTGTCCACAATGGCGTCCTGCTCCTTCAAGGCGGCCTCATACTCCGCTTTTTCCTCCTCGCTCATGTCCCCGGCGGCATCCATCCCCAGGTACATGGACAGGGTCAAGGCCAGATAGCTCTCCTGGAACTCCTCAGACAGGTCGTCGAAGATCTTGCCCTGGAAGGCGTAGGTCTCGATGCCCTCCACGGGGATGTCGGCGTTGGTGGCCTTGGCGCTGACATACAGGTCCAGGGCCATGGCGTTTTCGCTGGTGGTGT
>CATKHE010000108.1 GCA_949747935.1 uncultured Eubacteriales bacterium | reverse complement strand
GTTGACCTGCCAAACGTGGTTGTCGTCCTCCCAGGTGACACGGAACTCGATGGTCCGCTCGGGCTCCACCATCCGCTCCAGCAGGGCGGCCTTCTCATATTCGGGGTGGGCGTTGATGACGGGCTCCAGGGAGGTGAGGACCTCCTCCACGGTCTGCAGGAACTCGGGCTCGTTGGCGTTCTTGGCCTTGGTGTCGTTCAGGACCTTCTCAATGTACTTGTTCATAGCGGCATTCCTCCTAAAAATATATGTGGGAACAATTGTTTTGACGGAAATCCTTCATCAACCGGGCTGGAAGGCTCCGTTGGTGCTCTGATATGTATATCATACCATAAAATGGCCCAGTGTAAAGAACTTATTTTGTGGAGGTCACCACAACGAAACGGCTGTGGCGGAGGCCGAACAGCACAAAAAACAGCCGTTTCCACAAAAAGAAACAGCCGTTTTTGTTCATTATGCAAGATCTCAGTCAAATGCCAGCCCCAGATAGCCCACCACGCCCCAGTCCCAGGCCTGTTCCAGCTCCAGGTCCAGCCACTTGAGCATTCCGAATTTACCCAGATTTCCCCGGAGATCAGGCCGCTCGTCCTGAGGTCGGGGACCCCGTATCTCCCACCGCTGGGCGGGGGCGATCCGGGGCAGGTCGGGAAAAACGGCGTGGCCCATTCCGGCGGGCCCCAGCAGTTCCTTGACGATGACCAGCTCGTCCCCCGCCCGCTCAGCGCACAGGCAGACGGTGCCTGCAGGGGTGTCCCCCACGAACAGCCCGCCGTCCCCCAGGACGCAGCACCCCGCCTGGTAGGCCAAAGCGTCCTCCGGGTAGGCGATGTGGGGGATGTCCTTCAGCAGCTCCTCCCGCACCTGGCTGTACTCCACCGGCGAGGCGGGACGCAGGACGTTGGAGGGAGGGACAGGGATCTCATCCCGTCGCAGTTTGCCGCCCAAAATACGGAAGCACTCCCGGAAGCCGTTGGCCCCGAAGAAGTTGTGGAGACTTGGCTCGGCTGGAACAGTGGTGACGGCGGGGATGCCCAGAGAGCGGAAGTATTCGTCCGCCCCGGCCAGCAGCTTGGCCGCCAGCCCCCTGCCCCGGCGGTCAGGGTGGGTGGCCACGGCGTAGAGGTAGGCCGCCCGGTACTCCCCCTGACCGGGAACCACGAAGACGGTGTCGAACCAGGCAGTCATGGATCTGACCACGCCGTCCTCCTCCAGCACCACCACCCGCTCAGGGCGGTAGTAGGTGCTGTAGAAGTTATCGATATACTGGTCGCTGTCGCCGAAGGCCAGCTTCCACAGCTCCCGCTGGGCGGGGATATCCCCGGTGACGGAGGGGCGGACGGTGAGCATAGCAGAACCTCCTTAGTTAAACCGGCAAGGCCCCCTTGTAAAAGGGGGCTGGCATTCGCAAAGCGAATGACTGGGGGATTCCGACATACAATAAGCGTTGCCGTTTTACGGTATCCCCCCGCCACCGCCTCCTGCGGCGGCCCTCCCTCCTTTGATTAAGGGAGGCTTTTTAATAATCCGGGTAAATATCGCTCTTCTTGGGCATGATGAGGGCGCAGATCAGATAGGCCCAGAAGCCGAAGGTGCCGCAGAAGAAGGCGATGACCCAGAGAACCCGCACCAGGGTGGGGTCGATGTCGAAGTACTCCGCAATACCGCCGCACACACCGCACAGCATCTTGAAGGGTCCCTCGGTCCGATACAGTCTCTTGCTTCCCATATTATCTCGCTCCTTTTAAAAAGTATGTCAGGGTCTGTTTCTGAACTATATCATACGCCCTGAGGATTGAAAATACCATAGGAAAAGAATGAAGAAATGATTAAAATTTCAACAGCAGCCAGACCCGCCGGGCCAGCAGGGCGGCGGAGATGGTAAAGAAGACCTCCAGAGCGGTGGTCACCATCCCGGGGAGAAGGAACAGCACAGCGCAGCCGAACACCATAAGCCAGCAGAACCGCAGCGCCCCGGCCCACCGTGCCGGGTCCCGCCGGCGGGAGACCAAGATGATAAACTGCAAATCCACCATCAGCAGCACACAGGCCCCGGCAGCCAGCAGCACATGGAGGGCGGCGTATTTGGGGAAGTAGGCGGGCAGGTAGGGGATAGCCAGGGCGTAGGCCAGGGAGAGGACGGCGCACACCGTCAGCAGCCGCGCCAGCCACCGCATCCACCGCCTGGGAAGGCGGAATGCCATCCGGCTGAGCATGACGAAGAAATACCCCCCGGCCAGGATACCCCAGTAGACGAAGCCCCGGTAGTGGTCCGGCCCGGTGACGGCAATCACAGAGAAGTTGGTACCGAACCACTCCACGCTCCCGGCGAAGAGGAGGGTGTAGGCGGGGATGAGGAAGCAGGCGAAAAAATCCAGCCAAAAATGTGTGGGCTTTTTGCTCATTTGTTCTCCGCGGCGGCCACCAGGTCGCCCTTCTCGTTAAAATAGACCGTCCGGATTTGACTTCCCGTAGACTTCACGATGTCGTCCAGCCGCAGGCCCTCAGTGATGGTGGACACCAGTGAGAAAGCCACCCCGTGGCGCTTTGCCCGACCGGTGCGGCCGATGCGGTGGATGTAGTATTCATTCTCGTCGGGCACGTCGTAGTTGAACACCGCGTCCACATCGTCGATGTCCAGCCCCCGGGCGGCCACGTCGGTGGCGGCCAGCACCCGCAGCTTGCCGTCCCGGAATTTTTGCAGGGTCTTCTCCCGAAGGGACTGGGTGATGTCACCGTGGATGGCCTCGCAGGAGACGCCCCGCATCTCCAAAAGTCCGGCCAGCCGGTCGGTCATGTTCTTGGTGTTGCAAAAGGCAATGACCCGTTCGTAGTCTCCCATCTCCAGCAGGCGGGCCATCACGTCCGCCTTCTCGCCCCGGTCCACGTCCAGCCGGTACTGGGCAATGTCGGGCCGGTTCTCCTGGTCGGCCTGGACGGTGATCTCCACTGGCTCACGCTGGTAGACCCAGGAGATGTCCAGCACCTCCCGGGAGATGGTGGCCGAGAACATGCCCAGATTCTTTCGCTTGGGCATGGCGTCCAGGATGTGGGTCACGTCCCGGACGAAGCCCATGTCCAGCATCCGGTCCGCCTCGTCCAGCACCACCGTGTCCACCTTGTCCAGCCGGATGGTGCGCCGCTTCATGTGGTCCATTAGCCGGCCCGGGGTGGCGACGACGATCTGAGGCTTTTTCTTCAGCTGGTTGATCTGCCCGCTGATGGGCTGGCCGCCGTAGAGGCAGACCACCCGGACCCCCTCCTTGAAGGCGCACAGGTCCCGGAGCTCGTCCCGGATCTGGATGGCCAGTTCCCGGGTGGGGGCCAGCACCAGACCGGTGACGTCGGTGCCGGCGGGGTCGGTGTGCTCCACCATGGGGATGCCGAAGGCGAAGGTCTTGCCTGTCCCGGTGGGGGCCTTGGCGATGACGTCCTTCCAGTCCATAAACCAAGGGATGGCCCCGGCCTGGATGGGGGTGGCCTCCACATAGCCCTTTTTCTCGATGGCCCGCATCAGCTCGGGTGACAGGCCCATCTCGTTGTAGCGGCTGGTCCCGCTGATCGTTTGTCCGTTTATCTCCATAGTTGTATCCCTCTTCTGTATAGTCTGTCATTTTATATTATACCTGTTTTTTCGGGATTGTCTATGGTTTTATCAAAAAGCCCAGAGAACAGTCGTTCTCCGGGCTGTGGCGTTTGACAAAAATCGGTACTGTGATATAATGGAGCTGCCCGTCAGACAGGCGGGTCGGAAGGTGCGCTGTCATAACGGTAGGTGGTTTGTCCCCCAACAGGGGGCGCTTCTGCCCCCTGATTCTAGAAAGGGGGGCTGCCCAGTGAGTACATCAGAAGTGCTGCAATTGTGTCTGGTTATCATCGGTATTTGCAGCCTGTTCATCCAGGGTAAAAAGAAGTAACCGCCCCAGCTCCAACTGTGCGGTTACTTCGCTAACCAATCCAGGGGGCTAGCCGCTTATCGACAGCGCCCTTCTGCTCTTAATTATAGCATCCAAAACGGATTTGTCAAGGTTTTTACCACGGGAACACACCGTAGGGCCACTGGTAGTAATAGCCGTTGTCCTGATTGCCCTGACTGGGCTGCTGCTGGTTGTTCTGCTGGAGCTGGTTGTTGGCCTCAGTCTGGGCGTTTTTCTCGTCGAAGGTGATGGTCAGCTTGATTTCCTGCTGACTGCGGATAACGGTGAGGGTGGCGGTGTCACCGGCCTTGTAGCCGGTGGCCAGGGCAGCGGTGAGAGCGGGAGAGGAGTCGATGGCGGTGTCGTCAATGGCGGTGATGATGTCGTTGACCTGGAGGCCCGCCCTCTGGGCGCAGGAGTCCTCGGCCACATAGGCCACCGCCGCGCCGGCAGTGATGCCGTAGCGCTGGGCCTCAGAGGAGACGTTCACCACCTGGACCCCCATGTAGGGCTTGCCGGTGACATAGCCGTGCTCGATGAGGTCGGCCAGGATCTCTTTCACGTCGTTGATGGGCAGGGCGAAGCCCAGGCCCTCGGCGCTGACG
>CATKHE010000107.1 GCA_949747935.1 uncultured Eubacteriales bacterium | reverse complement strand
TTTTGACCGGTACGTGATGGGCGCTGTGTTTCAGGAAATTCTGGAAATGGCAAATCGACGGCTGAACATTATGAGCGGAGGAAAGTACGAACTGATCCATCAGATCAGCGCTGACCGGAAAAACGCAAAAGCCGGACTGGAAGTGGAGGTTCTGGACATGGCAACAGGCAAGCAGCGAAATTCCCGCTCTCTATCCGGCGGAGAATCCTTTTTGGTATCGCTGTCTCTTGCGCTGGGGCTGTCTGATGTGGTGCAGACCCATGCGGGTGGACAGCGGCTGGACGCACTGTTTATTGACGAGGGCTTTGGTTCGCTGGATGGCAGCACATTGGATACCGCCCTGAATGTACTGAATCAGCTGACAGAGGGCAACTGCGTGGTTGGAATCATCTCTCATGTGAGCAGACTGGAGGAAAGTATCCCGCAGAAAATTCGGGTAAAAAATAGTGAACGGGGAAGTTCATTGAGCTATGAGTAAAGCAGTGTAAAATGCTTTGGGGCTGATAAAAGGATTTAATTCCTTGTTTTCTGCTATGCAATATCTCAGCTGCTTCCTGGAGTTATATTTTTCTGTCTGTATCTACCGCCACTGAGTCCGGGTTACTGGAGGTGACGGTGTACTCCGTTCCACTGGGACCGATGATGAGACCGCTGCGCTCTCCGATCTCCAAAGTACTGCCCTTATAGCTGCTCACCCGGATGGGCGGGGCCTCCGCTGCGGTTGCGGGGATAGCGAGGGTTGTTGATAGGATGGCTGCCGTCAGTGTGGCGGTAATGCGCTTTTTCGTACTGGTCATACGTTTTTTCTCCTGATTTCAGTAGTTTGCGAAGCTTTCGCAAGCAACACAATATTGAATGAGGAGGCAAAAGTCGATAGGGACAAACGGAGAAATACAGAGGTGAAAAGCAAGCGAACTGCACAGCGCCTACAGCTCCTGTATTGTTTACAGCATAGCAAATTCTGAGCGGAGCGGGACTCTTATTTTACGTTACCCTAGGGTCGCGAAGGTGTGTCTCGGGTCGTGGAAGCGAATATGTTCCAGTCCAGCGTCCTTCAGGATTTTCTCGTGGAGCTTCACCACCGAGCCGGGATGGTACATCTCACCTGTGACTGGCGAGAGGAACATATACTGGTTGTTGGGATGCTTGCTGTGTTCCTGGATCAGCAGATCGACAGCGTCCTGCGGGCTACGTCCAGACAACTGTCTCCTGCTGTGCCTGGGCCAGTTTCTCCTTTACCTCAGCTTGTGTCTTGCAGAGGACGTTCTTGATGATCCGCTTGCCGGTCTTGGGATCGTAGCCAGCGGTGTAGCGTCCCTCCCGGCGACCGTGTCGCAGCGGGCTTTTCTCTTTGTTTAGGCGCAGCAGTTTTTGAAATTGCATAGTCAGGATCAGAAATGCCTGGGGTAATACTTTGACGCTATGTCCATTTGCGCCAGGGAGGACATATATAGCATTTACTTCAGGGGAGAAAGCCCCTGATTACTGAATGTCTTACAGAGCAAAACATCGCCGCAGCAGACTCTGCGACGGTGCGCAAACACCGGAGGCAGCGTATCGTGCCGCTCCTTACAGGGTTTGGAGAGCGGCCAGCCACCAACACAGCTCATTGCTTGCCGCTTCTACCGTTATCAGCTCTTGTCACCGACACGAAAATTTGGAGAACATTCCGTTTCTAAATGAGTTGGGATAAATTCAAGATGATATTTCAGTTTTTCCACATAAATCCGCCAACGTAAACTGTGCCAGATAATCAGAGATAACCTTATCCAGCCCCTGCCACAGCGGGAGCGTCCGGCAGCCATTGCTCCGGGGACAGGCATCCTGTCCCGGTTCCAGACAGGCGACGGGGGTCAGCGGCCCCTCCATCAGTTCAAGGACGGCCTTTATACTATACTCCTCCGGAGCGCAGTTCAGCCGGTAGCCGCCGCCCTTTCCCCGCATGGCCGCAAGCAGACCGCCCTTTACCAGTTCCTTTACCACGATTTCCAGGTACTTCTCCGAAATCTCCTGGCGTATGGATACTTCCTTCAATGGCACAAATCTGTCACCCTGATGCTCCGCAAGGTCCACTAGGAACCGCAGGGCATATCTGCCTTTTGTGGAAATCATCATAAAAATCCCCTCCAGTTTTTCCTATCATACCACAAGGTTGATAGGATTTCAAGGAACAGATTTATTCCTATTGACAAAGTAGGTTAATAGGAATATAATGGCATCAATTTATAAAGAGGGGGATTTTCCCATGAGTTATAAGTTTGAGACCTTGCAGCTCCATGTAGGTCAGGAGCAGCCCGATCCTGCAACGGACGCCCGAGCGGTGCCCATCTACCAGACTACCAGCTATGTCTTCCGAAACTCCGCCCACGCCGCCGCTCGGTTCGGGCTGGCGGACGCCGGAAATATCTATGGGCGGCTGACCAACTCCACCCAGGACGTGCTGGAGAAGCGCCTCGCGGCGCTGGAGGGAGGCGTGGCAGCGCTGGCGCTGGCGTCCGGCGCCGCGGCAATCACCTACACCATCCAGGCCCTGGCCCAGGCGGGGGATCACATTGTGGCGCAGAAGACCATCTACGGCGGCAGCTACAACCTGCTGGCCCACACCCTGGCCCAGTTTGGAGTGGTAACCACCTTTGTGGACGCTCACAACCTGACAGAGTTGGAGAAGGCCATTCAGGACAACACCAAGGCGGTCTATCTGGAGACCCTGGGCAACCCCAACAGCGATATCCCCGATATCGACGCCATTGCGGAGATTGCCCACCGGCACGGCTTGCCTCTGGTCATCGACAACACCTTCGGCACGCCCTACCTCATCCAGCCCATCGATCACAGGGCAGACATCGTGGTTCATTCCGCCACCAAGTTTATCGGCGGACATGGCACCACTTTGGGCGGTATCATTGTGGACAGCGGCAGATTTGACTGGAAGGCCAGCGGCAAGTATAAGCCCATCGCCGAGCCCAACCCCAGCTATCACGGGATCAGTTTTGCAGATGCCGTTGGCCCCGCTGCCTTCGTCACCTACATCCGGGCTATCCTCCTGCGGGACACCGGAGCCACCATTTCCCCCTTCAATGCTTTTCTGCTTCTCCAGGGGGTGGAGACCCTGTCCCTGCGCCTGGAGCGCCACGCCGAGAACACCAAAAAGGTGGTGGAGTTCCTCTCCAACCACCCCCAGGTGGAGAAGGTCAACCACCCCTCTCTGCCCGGCCACCCTGACCACGCTCTCTACGAGAAGTATTTCCCTAACGGCGGCGCGTCCATCTTCACCTTTGAGATCAAAGGTGGGCAGGAGGAGGCCCACAAATTCATCGACAGCCTGGAAATCTTCTCCCTGCTGGCCAATGTGGCGGATGTGAAGTCGCTGGTGATCCATCCGGCCACCACCACCCACTCCCAGCTCTCTCCCGAGGAGTTGCTGGATCAGGGCATCAAGCCCAACACTATCCGCCTGTCCATCGGCATCGAACATATTGACGACATTATCGCCGACCTGGAAAAGGGCTTCTCCGCTGTGGCGAGAGGGTAACGGAGGGGGAATCTGTGGTGAACTCCGAATCTTTGCGCCGGCGCGCCCCCGTGCGCTGGCTGACTGTGACCGCCGTGTTTATGGCGATGAATATCGCCCTCAGCTCCTTTGGGATGCCGGTGCCGGGCGGGCACCTCTATCTGAACGATATTGTCATCTGTACCGCCGCCAGCTGATGAAAGCTTACGGTGCGGAGCTGGTGCTCACTGAGGGGGCCAAAGGGATGAAAGGGGCTATTGCCAAAGCGGACGTGCTGGACACGGCTGTTTACGATGAAATCATTCCCGCGTCCAACGAGAACGCCTTTGCCGCCGGACGGCTGATGGGTCACGGGGGGCATTTCCTCCGGGGCCGCGCTCCACGCAGCGATTGAACTGGCAAATCGGCCCGAAAATGCGGGGAAAACCATCGTTGCCCTGCTCCCGGACACCGGCGGCCGTTATCTGTCCACACCGCTTTTCGCGGACTAAAGGGGAACACGCCGGTGGAAGCACCGGCGTGTCCGGAGTTCAGAAAGGATCATACTTATGATTTACGCGGACAACGCGGCCACTACAAAAATGAGCAGGGCCGCCATTAATGCCGTGCTGCACTGCATGGAAGAGACCTGGGGCAATCCCTCCAGCCTGTACGGACTGGGCCAGCGGGCCAAGGAGGCTTTAGAAGACGCCCGGGAGCGCCTCGCCGCCTGCATCGGGGCTTCTCCCAAGGAAATCACCTTCACCTCCGGGGGCAGCGAGGCGGACAATCAGGCCATCCGCTCCGCCGCCCTGCTGGGTGCCCGGAAGGGGAAGCGCTACATCATCTCTACCACCTTTGAGCACCACGCCGTTTTGCACACGCTGAAAAAGCTGGAGGGCGAGGGCTTCGAGGTAGAACTGCTTCCCGTGGGAGAGCTGGGAACCGTCACCGCCCAACAGGTGTCGGAGGCCATCCGGGAGGACACGGCCCTGGTGACTATCATGTATGCCAACAACGAGATCGGCTCCGTACTGCCTGTTTCCGAAATCGGCGCAGTCTGTCGGGAACGGGGCGTCCTTTTCCATACGGACGCGGTGCAAGCGGCGGGACACCTGCCTATCGACGTGAAGGCGCAGAATATTGATCTGCTGTCCCTCTCCGCCCATAAGTTCCACGGCCCCAAGGGAATTGGCGTACTGTATGCACGGCGGGGCATTTCCCTGACCAACCTCATTGAGGGTGGGGCCCAGGAGCGGGGGAAACGGGCGGGGACGGAGAATGTCCCGGCCATCGTGGGCATGGCGGCGGCGCTGGAGGAAGCCTGTGCCCACATGGACGAGAATACCGCGAAGGTGTCTGCTCTGCGGGACAAGCTGATTGCGGGACTGTCCCAAATCCCCCACGCCGCCCTCAACGGGGACCCTGCGAATCGGCTCCCCGGCAATGTGAACTTCTGCTTTGAGGGTATCGAGGGGGAGAGCCTGCTTCTGCTGCTGGACGACAAGGGCATCTGTGCCTCCTCTGGCTCCGCCTGCACCTCCGGCTCTCTGGACCCCAGCCATGTCCTGCTGGCCATCGGGCGGCCCCATGAGGTGGCCCACGGCTCCCTGCGGCTGTCGCTGTGTGGGGAGAATACGGAAGCAGATGTAGACGCAATTTTGAAAGCTGTCCCGGAAATCGTGGAATATCTCCGCAATATGTCCCCGCTGTGGAAGGATAAGGTCA
>CATKHE010000106.1 GCA_949747935.1 uncultured Eubacteriales bacterium | reverse complement strand
TTTCTGGATGTTCAATTTTGTCACAAGGGGTTGATTTTTTGGTGACTGCTCGTAAATATTGTCGTTTTATAAATGGTTCTTTACGAGTGTAAATCCAAGCTTTTCTTGTCATAATTTTATCCAAAAATGAAAAAAGCTGGGGCGTTGCTCCAGCTTTTTTGCGTATCATTCGCCCAGCGTACTGGTACGGGCATTCAACTCACAGCGCAGTACAATATGCCTGTTTTCAATTTTTCCCTGAATCAGGTCAAAGAGCTGCTGGGCGGCAGAGTGCCCCATATCATAAGTAGGACAATCCACCGTGGACAGCGGAACAGAAAAGGCCCCGCTGAATCCGCTGTCGTCGCTGGCAATTACTCGAATATCCCTGCCGGGAACCCGCCCCAGTTTTTTCAGTACGTCATACAGGATGACCGTCAGCCGGTCATTAAAGACATAGATTCCGTCCGTCTCCGGATTTTCATAGAGGTAGCTCTCGAACAGTTCGCTGATGTCGCCGGTAATATTAGAGAGTCCCTTGGCCGCATGGGCGGGATCCTCCGGGTGCTGGAAATTGTGCTGGTCCAGGGCAGCCAAGTACCCCTGCAGGCGGTCCTCAATGGTACTGTAGCGGGACGTGGCAAAATAGGCAATTTTCCGGCATCCCAGCTGCAGCAGGTGCTGGGTGGCCATAAAACCGGACTGGAAAAAATTCTGAAAGGTACCCGGGAAGTCATAGCCGGGCACCTGTCTGCTACAGGCCACAACAGAAATTCCTTTTTCCTCCAGCTCGTCGAAAACCTCCCCCACTGGGGCGGAGTGGGTGCTGGGGATCAGGATGATTCCGTCCACATTCCGGCTGCACAGCTTTTTCAGGTAGTCCACTTCCTTCTGCGGGTCGTTGTCCGTGTTGCAGACGATCAGACTGATGTCGTGTTCGTTAGTAAAATCCTCCACCCCACGAAAGATCATCGGAGCTGTTCCTTTTGTCATGCTGTACACCAGTATGGCCCAGGTGCTGGGGGATAGGCAGGCAGCTGGGGAGCTTACCGCAGGAGCCGCGGCGTAGGTGCCCTTGCCATCCATGGAGACGAGGACCCCCTCGCCGATCAGCTCCGAGATGGCACGCTCCAGCGTTACCCTGGCAACACCGCATTGCTGCGCAAGGACATTCCGATTGGGTAAAGGGGTATTTTCCGGCAGCTGTCCCACATAGTCAATCAGCTTCTGCTTTGTGACTTGATATTTGTATTTTACCTCGCGCATGAAACGACATCCTCTATTTTTATATTGTGTCTGCCACAGAGCAGAAAGGAACTTATTTTTTTACATCTGCGAGCCGCTGCGCCACCGCGTCCGCAAAGAAAGCCATATCATCCAGAATTGTCACATACAGGAATCCCTGGCTGATCCGCTTCTGGGCTATCTCAATGGTGGGCGCTACAATACCGGGAATCACGCCGGCGCTTTGGCAGACATGCAGGATTTTTTCAATGGCCTGCTCCACCAGAGGGTGGGTGGTGTCACCTGGGACTCCAAGGGCCTGAGAGAGGTCGAATGCGCCGACAAAAACGGCATCCAGCCCTGGAACGCGAACGATCTCCTCGATGTTCTTCAGTCCCTCGGCAGATTCACACATCACCGCGACCAGCGTCTCCTCATTGGAGGTCTGGCGGTACTGGGGGATACGTCCCCATTTTGTCCCCCGCCCCCCCGACATGCCGCGGACACCGTCAGGAGAAAATTTCATAGCGCGTACAATCCGCTCCGCCTGTTCAGCGGTGTGAACCATAGGCACCTGAACCCCGTGAGCCCCGATGTCCTGATAGCGGGAGAGCAGCTTGGGGGTATCGTCAAAGACCCGGACCACAGCGGTCATGCCCTGTGCCTCGGCGCCGCGGATCATATCCGCCACCGTCTCAATTCCAATCGCGGTATGCTCCGTGTCCAGGATGACAAAATCGAAGCCTGTGACCCCCAGGACCTCTACTACCTCCGGACAAGGTGCTGTGATAAAAGCGCCGAGCTGGACCTTGCCCTGCTTCAAATTTTCTTTTAACTGATTGTGAAAGATATTTCGCATAATAGTCACTTCTTTCTGTTCGCTGCGGATTTTTTCAGCTTGACTGTCTGAGCAATCAAAGTGGCAAGAA
Organism: uncultured Eubacteriales bacterium; assembly: GCA_949747935.1. The sequence goes on along the minus strand of CATKHE010000106.1, from coordinate 4,715 downwards.
TCATGGCGATAGCCAGTACCAGAAATGTCCCTGAAATCGGTCTGGTTAAGAACACGGTAAAGTCGTTTTTGCTCATCATCAATCCGCGGCGCAGGTATTTTTCACAGATGGGTCCCAGGATAAAGCCCATGATAATCGGTGTCAGGGGAATATCAAATTTGTTGAGGATAAAGCCCAGCACACCCCAGAATAGCAGGGTCCAAACATCAAAAATCCGGTTGTTTGCACCAAAGGAGCCTACAATGCACATCACCAGCACCATCGGCAGCAGAATATTTTTTGGTACACGGAGCAGCTGCGTAAATGCCCGAATGCCGAAGTATTGGATTAAAAATGTGGCGACAGCGCAGATGAACATCAGAGCGAAAATGATGTAAATCAGTTTGATGTTCTCAGAGTAGAACATGGGACCGGGGGACAGTCCATTGATGGTGAACGCCCCCAAAAGGATAGCGGTGACTGCGTCACCCGGAATACCCAGCGTAAGCAGCGGGACCATTGTCCCGCCGATGCAGGCATTGTTGGAGGTCTCAGAGGCCACGATGCCGTCAATAATCCCTGTACCAAATTTTTCCGGATATTTGGAGGATTTCTTTGCCACACCATAAGCCAGCAGGTTGCAGACCGAGCCTCCGATTCCGGGCAGGACGCCGACAAATACGCCAATCAGACCGGAGCGGATGGCATTGGGCAGCTGGCCGAAAAATTCCTTGGCAGACATGCCAAAGCCTTTGCGCTCAAAGCGGGCCAGGCTGCCGCCCTCCTGGTTGGAGCGTGTGCTGTTAAGAAGCTCTGAGATGGCGAACAGGCCAACCAGTGCGGGTACCTCGTTAAAGCCCGCGTCCAGCGCGTGAATGCCAAAGGTATACCGGGAGAAGCCGTCAATGGGCGCAGCTCCCACACAGGCCAGAAACAGCCCGATGAGACAGGCGATCAGGCCTTTGGTAATGGAGCTGCCGCATAGGGCAGAGACAAGGGTCAGGGAAAACAGCGCAATGGAAAAATACTCAAACACTCCGAATTTTAGAGAGATGGCGCCCAGAATGGGAGTCATAAAGCACAAAAGCAGAACACCGATCAGGGTGCCGATGAAAGAGAATACAATACCCACCGAAAGGGCCCGCCAAGCCTGCCCCCGGTCAGCCATGGGACCTCCGTCAAAGACAGTGGCGACCGATGCGGGAGTTCCCGGGATTTTGAGCAGGATAGCGGAAATCAGCCCGCCCGAGATACCGCCAATGTACAGGGCCAGCAGAAGAGTGAAGCTGGGGACGATTTCCATTTTGAAGGTCAGGGGCAGAAACAGGGCAATGGCAATCCCCGCGGTCAGGCCCGGGATACTGCCGAAAATAATACCTATGACACACCCGCCGAAAATCAGTACCCAAGCCATAGGAGAGGAGAAAATTTGAGGAAACGCGGCTAAAAAGTCACTCATACAAGACCTCCTATGTAGTTCCAGACCGTACCGGCCGGAAGCAGCATCTGGAACACATACCGGAACACCACATAGACAGCCGCGGTAAATAACAGGGTAATAAAGATCAGATGTTTGATATTTCGTTTTTTAGGCTCAGAAAGGACAAAAAGCTGGGCGAAAAGATAGAGAATTGTCATAACAAAAAAGCCCAGATGTTCCAGTCCCAGAATATAGAGGAAAATGAGAATCAGTGTTTTGGCGGACCGAAAAGAATCCTGAGACTCCTCTGCGGCCGGTTCCTGATCGGCTTCTGAAATCGCTTCCTTCTCCACAAGCCGGCTTTCGTAGAGACTCTGAAAAAATAGAATCGCGCTGAAGCCGCAGCCCAAAAATCCCACCACCTTCGGCCAGAATCTGGCATCGACGGAAATTGTGGTGACGAGGAGGCGGATATTTTGTGTGAAATAAATAACAAGCGCAAAAAAGATGAACAGCGCCGCGGCGCAGATTGTCATTCGATACCTGGAGACAAACTGAAAGAAAGATGTTTTTTTCATATTATATTCCTCAATTAGCCAAAGCACAAGAGGGGAGTGCGCTGCCAAAGGTTAGAATTAACATTTGACAGTGCGCCCCCTGGTGTTGATAGGAAAAGGTCAGCCGCCCAGCAGGGCATCCTTATAGCCGCCCATCAGCTGATACTGGCTATCCAGATAGGTGACCGCATCGCTGCCGACACGGGTAACCGGAGTGATGTAATAGGAAGCACAGTGCTCCTTCCACTCGTCAGAAGTAGAGACCTTTTCCACTGCGGCATTAAACTTGTCTACAATATCCTGAGGCGTGCCGGCGGGGAACCAGTAACCGAACATCTTGCCGATCGGGAAGCTTTCACCAGAGAGGGATTTCCAGGTGGGGATGTCAGAGCCGGCGGGGGCCTCATCGCCGAAATAGGCCAGAGCGGCAAACTCGCCCTTGTCCACATACTCCTTATAGGTGCCATAAATGCCGATGGTCAGGTCCACATCCTGATTCAACAGAGCGGGAACAATCTCGTTGGTGCCGTCCAGATCCACATAGGTCAGCTCGATACCCAGCTTATCTGCCATAATCAGGGAATACAGATGTGCATCTCCGCCTACAGAGATTCCTACCAACAGCTCGCCGGGGTGGTCTTTGGCATACTGGACAAATTCTCCAAAATTGCTGAATTTGTCACTTTTTGCGTTAACACACAGGAAAGAGGACATGTCCTCGATGACGGTGGAGGCAGTGGTGAAGTCAGTATAGTCAAACTCAGAGATACCCATTAGACTGGCCATCAGGAAAGAAGTCTGATGCCAAAGAATGGTGTAGCCGTCCGCAGCGCTGTCCATGACCTGCCGGGCCGCAATGGTCCCCGATGTGCCGGTTACGTTTGTGCAGACAATATCAGTTCCCAGCTCCTTAGAGACCAGATCGGTCAGTACGCGGCAGTGTAGGTCTGTGTCACCGCCAGCTCCGAAGGGGATAATCATCTGGACAGTTTTATCACTGGGCCATGCGGAATCGGTAGGTTGTACAGCAGGGGAACCGGAATTGGGGGCGGAACCAGGATTGGAATTGCTGGAGCCCTTTGTCCCGTTGCCACAAGCAGCAATACTGAATGCCATTAGAAGCGCCAGAGACAGGGATAGGATTTTTTTCATTTTCATTTGTGTTTCCTCCTTGTTTTTGTGTTGACACCTGATGATGTATTACATCTCAGGTGTCTTTAACTTTATTTTACGTATAATAAAATGATATGTCAATAGCTGTATTATATTTTATCTGTTTTACATATTGATGTATTGTTTTTGTTGGACAATTTGACAACACGAGCACAGAGATGTATTAATTTTCTGAAAGATCTAAACGTTAAATTTGATGCATAGGGCTGCGAGGGCTCTGTACGGCCTTGTGCAGTCCAGTCTACCAAATGTCTACCCAAAAAGCCGCCAGTCTCCTGAAACCCAGGGGCTGGCGGCTTTTCCATGTTTTAGGACATCTACCGGATGTCTACCAGAAGAACGTTTTTACATCGAAAGAGTTGATTTTTGCCGGTTTCCTTCACTTTTCCGCAATCCTGAGAGGCGGGTAAGGGACGTGACACCTTCGTAAATCAGCGAAAAGTTCTAAAACCTCAAAATATTTGGAGAAAATGTAGAACCTTTATTACAGAAATGTTAAATCTCTTGATTCTACCAAGCCTGTAAGAGAGCTCGAGTTTTCTACCAAGACGGCCTCTCTCATGGCCGGAAAAAATTAAAAGGAGGAAACATTCTATGAGAAACATGAAGCGGGCTCTCAGACTGACCCTGGCTTCCGTCATGCTCCTGGGCATGATGGTCGTCGGTTCCAGCGCTCTGAGCTTCAACGACGCGGACGACATCTCCAATGTCACCGCCGCCACAGTCCTGAAGGAACTGGGCGTCATGCAGGGCGACGGGTCCGGCAACTTTATGCCTGACAAGGCCGTCACCCGTGCGCAAATGGCCATCCTCATCTGCCGTATCCTCTACGGCGACAAACTGCAGGTCAGCCAGTTTGCTGGCGTGACCCAGTACACCGACGTGGCCGCCAACGCCTACTACACCGGCTACATCAACCTGGCCACTTCCCTGGGCATCATCAACGGCTACGGCGACGGCCGGTTCGGGCCTGACGACACCGTGACCACCGCTCAGGCCGCCCTGATGCTCTCCCGCGCGCTGGGTTATTTCCAGGCCAATGAGCTGGATGGTCAGGACTGGGCTCTGGCCGCTGTGGCCCAGGCCACCAAGGTCGACATGTTCGGCGGTCTGAAGCTGAACACCAACGAGCTGCTGGCCTGTGACAATGTGGCCGAGATGGTGTTCAACACCATGACCAAGGCTGTGCCTGTGCACTACAGCGACCGCTGGGATGTCTACTACACCGACACTCAGAGCATCCTGACTGGTGTTCACTTCAACTACCGGAACACCCTGGCCTATCAGAACTTCGATCTGGTCTATGATGCCAGCGAGGAGGACGACTTCCAGCGTCCCGCCACCGAGTGGGGCACCGGCGTCATCCTGAATGGTGAGAAAGGCATCGACGACAACTGTTTGTTCTTTCTGCTGGAAAAGTTCGTCGTAATTTTGCAGACAGCTCCGAATCAGAGCGGCGAGCTCCACAGGAATCATAGACAGCTCCCCGCCCCGTTCCATACGGGAGACAGTCAAAAGCTCCTGTACCAGGCTCTCCATCTGGTTTGCCACAGCCAAGCTGCGGGCCAGATATTTGTCCCGATCCG
>CATKHE010000105.1 GCA_949747935.1 uncultured Eubacteriales bacterium | reverse complement strand
GTGGTGCTGATGATGGTGGTCCAGGAGATCGCCAGCCTCTTCGACCTGGTGAAGGACCTGTTCGGGCTGTGATGGAGGCCATGGCGAAGCTGGCCGCCGTGGGGGTGACGGCGGTGGTGCTCAGCGCGGTGCTGAAGAAGAATACCCCGGAGCTGGCCCTGCTGCTGGTCCTGGCCGCCGGACTGTGGATGACGTTTTTGGCGGCGGCCGGACTGGGGGCGGCGGTGGAGCTGATGGAGGAGCTGGCGGAGCAGGCCGGCCTGTCTGAGGCTCTGCTGGAGCCGGTGGTAAAAACAGTGGCCCTGTCCATTCTCACCAGACTGACGGCGGAGATATGCCGGTCGGCGGGAGAGGGGGGCGTCGCCGCCTTTGTGGAGACGGCGGGGGCCGCCCTGTCCCTGCTGGCCGCCCTGCCCCTGGTGCGGGCGGTGGCCCAGCTGATGGGGGAGCTGCTGATATGAGACGTATGCTGATCTTCTGCCTGCTGGCAGCCCTGTGTGTGGTCCCCGTTCTGGGAGCGGAGCTGGAGGTCCCCGGCCTGGACCAGGTGTGGGAGGAGGCGGAGGGCTATGGGGTTGCCCGGGAGGGCTCGCTGGACGCGGGGCTGTCCAGCCTTTTCGCCGGCGCCCTGGGGCAGATCGGGGGCCTGCTCCGGGACAGTCTGTCCACGGCGGCGAAGCTGGTGGCGGTGGTGCTGCTGTGCTCCCTGGCCCACAGCGTCAAGGCGGGGGAGGAGAGCGGCCTCCAGGCCGCCAACATCGCCGGGGCGCTGGCCGTCACCGCGCTGACCATGACGGATATGGCGGTGATGATCGGCCTGGGCCGGGACACCCTGGGCAGGATGGAGGGCTTTTCCACCGTCCTCCTGCCGGCCATGGCGGTGCTGACGGCGGCCACAGGGAACGTCACCGCCGCCGCCGCCCGGCAGGGGGCCACGGTGCTCTTCTCCCAGCTGCTGATTGCCGCCATGGACCGCCTGCTGGTCCCCATGGTCTACGCCTTCGTGGCGGTGAGCTGCGCCCATGCCGCCGCGGACAATCCGGGGCTGAAAAAAACAGCCGACCTGATCAAGGGGGCGATCACCTTTTTGCTCACCGCCCTGTTGCTGGCTTTTGTGGGCTATCTCACGGCCAGCGGGGCTGTCGCGGGCAGCGTGGACGCCGCCGCCGTCAAGGCGGCCAAGCTGGCCATCTCCCGGGCCATTCCGGTGGTAGGGGGGATTTTGGCAGATGCCTCTGAGTCGGTGCTGGCCGGGGCGGGGGCGCTGAAGGGGACCGTGGGCGCGGCGGGGATGCTGGTGGTGCTGGCCATCTGCCTGACCCCATTTCTCCGTCTGGCCGTCCAGTATCTGGTGTATAAGGGGGCGGCCGCCCTGTGTGCCACGGTGGCCCAGCCCCGGCTGTCCAGCCTGATTGATGCCATCGGCTCCGCATTCGGACTGGTTCTGGGGATGACGGGGGCGGGGGCGGTGGTGCTGCTGGTGAGCCTGGTGTCCGCGGTAAAGGCGGTGGTCCCATGACGGCGGTCCGGAGCTGGCTGTTGGCCGTCATTGCCGTCTCACTGCTGTGTGCGGTGGCGGAGGCCCTCATGCCCCAGGGGGCGGTGAAACGGGTGGGGAAGCTGGTGTGCGGGCTGGTGCTGCTGGCGGCCATTCTCTCCCCACTGACCGGTCTGGACCTGTCCGGGAGCCAGCGGTGGCTGGAGGACTATCTCGCCGCTCTGGACCTCCGGGAGGCGGAGCTGGAGGAGACGGTAAACGGGCAGATGAAAGGTATCATAGAACAGGAATACGCCGCATATATTGTGGACAAGGCGGCACAGCTGGGCCTGACCTGCGGCCTTCGAGTGGAGTGCCGGATTTCCGAGGAGGGGCTCTGCCTCCCGGTCCGGGCGGAGGTATCCGGCGGGCTGACAGAGGAGGAGCGGATCCGGCTGGCCCAAATCATCGAATCGGACCTGGGGATTCCGGCGTCGGAACAGATTTACATGGAGGAGGAGCGTGTGCCGTGAAAGGAAAGTGGCCCAAGGCGGCTCAAAAATGGAAGGAGGCGCTGGGGAAATATCAATATGTGATACTGGTGATGGCGGTGGGGGCGGCGCTCCTGCTTCTGCCCGCAGGCGGGCGGGACAGCCCGCGGACAGAGGAGCCGGCCCGGGAGGAGGGGGTTACCTTCGACCTGGAGGCCTTTGAGAGAAAGCTGGAGCGGACCCTCTCCCAGGTGGAGGGGGCGGGGGAGACCCAAGTGGTCCTCACTTTGGACGGGGGCAGCCGTCAGGTGCTGGCCCGGAACCAGGACCGGGAGGGGGACGGAGGGACCTCCAACACAGTGGTTACGGTGGGGAAGGGCTCAGGACAGCAGGATATTGTCCCCATTCAGACGGTTGCCCCCCAGTTTCGGGGCGCGCTGGTGGTGTGCCCCGGAGGAGGCAGCGCCCAGGTGCGTTTGAAGCTCATTGAGGCGGTGTCCGCCCTGACCGGCCTGGGCAGCGACCGAATATCGGTGTGTCAGGGGGGCGGATCATGAGGAACTGCGCCCTGCCTGGAAGGATACCTTTAACAAAAATTTGCAAGGAGGAATTGTCATGAGAACAAGCAAAAAAGGGGCTGATTGGTCCCAGCTGTGGAAGCGGAATATGGTGGTGGCGGCCATCGCCCTGTTTGTGTGCGCGGCGGTCTACCTCAACTGGAACTATGGAAAGGACGGTACCAGCGCCGACGTGGGCAAGACCCTGGGACAGTCCACAATGGTGGGGGGCAAGACCCAGGACCCCCTGCTGGGCGGGGACAGCTCCGCTCCCACGGGGGGAACGGCAGGGGAAGACAGCGGCGACGCCAGTACTGCCGGAGACATCCAGACCCCTGAGGCGGGCAGCGCCTACTTCGCCACCGCCCGGCTCAACCGCCAGCAGGCCCGGGACAGCGCACTGTCTCTGCTCCAGGACGCCGCCGCCCGGGAGGATGCCGATGAGACGGTAAAGACACAGCTCAACGACAACATCCAGACCATGGCCAACTACACCGTCACCGAGGCCCAGATCGAGAATCTGGTGGTGGCCAAAGGCTATACCGATTGCGTGGCTTTTATTGGGGAGGACACCCTCTCCCTGGCTGTCTCCGCTCCGGAGGGGGGGCTGACCGAATCTGACACCGCCAGAATTGTGGATGTGGCCCACCAGACAGCCGGCTTCACCGCCGACCAGATCACAATTATTGAGGTGGAGTAAAGTTTTTCTCTGCCGCGGTTGTCAAAGAGAAAAAAATGTGGTACAATACCGTTACCATTTGGTAATACCGGGAACAGGAGTGGTAACACATGAGCGACAGCAGGGATTACGTCTCCCGCTCTGACGAGCTGGGCAACATCCATATCTCAGAGGAGGTTCTGGCGGCCATCTCCGCCGCCGCCGCTCTGGAGGTGGAGGGAGTCAGCAGTCTGACCAACCCCAACAAAAAGAATTCCACCCGAGGCATCCATATCAAGCTGGAGGACGAGAAGGTCGTGGTGACCATGTCCGTTCTGATGAGCTATGGCCACACCATTCCCGAGATGGGAAAGGCCGTGCAGGAGGCGGTGAAGAACGCCATCGAATCCATGAGCGGACTGGAGGTGGCCGCCGTCAACATCAGCGTGGGCGGCATCACCTTCCCGCCCAGGGAGCAGTAAAGGACAG
>CATKHE010000104.1 GCA_949747935.1 uncultured Eubacteriales bacterium | reverse complement strand
TGTTTTTTCCATTGGGCTGAACAGATTGACGATCCGTTCGCTGTCCTCCACCGGCGCAGCCAGATTTCTATCTGGATCTTTGCCGCTTCCACAGGAGGAAGCCCCAAGCAGAACCGTGCTTGACAAAAAAAGCGCCGCAGCCCTCCTGAAAATTCCAATGGTGTTTGGGTTCATGGAAGATTCCTTTCAGTTTACATACTGCCGGATAACCTTTTTCAGCAGCTCCATATTGATGGGTTTTGCCACATGAGCGTTCATACCGGCATCTAAAGCCGACTTTTCGTCCTCGGCGAAGGCGTTGGCAGTCATAGCTATGATTGGTATTGTGGCCGCATCCTTCCGTTCCAAGGCCCGGATAGCCCGTGTGGCATCGTAGCCGTTCATAACAGGCATCTGAACGTCCATTAAAATTGCGTCAAACTCGCCCTCCGCGGCGCTGGCAAAGCGTTCCAGCACCAGCTGACCGTTTTCGGCAATTTCGCAGCTGGCCCCTTCGATTTTTAAAACTTCCGTCAGGATTTCCGCGTTGATCTCGTTGTCCTCGGCGGCAAGAATATGCAGGCCGCGCAGATCGGCGTCTCTGGGAGCCTCAGTGCCTTCCCTGTGGTCAGGGTCTGCCCGGAGCTTTTGGATTTTTTCCTTAAAGGTGGATACAAAGAAGGGCTTTGGAAGCACATCTGAATTCTTTACAAAAAGCCGGTCCTCCGCCTCACAGGAATCGTGGTCCGTCAGAAACAGGACAGGCACCTGGTCCGGCAGCAGCTCCCGCAATATTTCCGCTGTCTGACCGCCGTCCATATCCGGAATGCTCCAGTCCAAGAGAAGCGCCTGATAGTCCCCGGCACCCCTTCGAAGCAGGCAGGCGGCCTCCTCCGCACTGGAGACGGCCTCTGCCGCAACGCCCGCGTCTTTCATCAGCGCCTGAATATCCTGATATGTCTTCTCGTCGCTGTCCACAATCAGAATCCGAGTAATGCCGTTCTCTGCCCAGAATCGCTGGTCCGCCTGGTCCTCGGGAATCCTCAGCTCCAGCTCGACCCGGAAAAGGCTGCCCTGATTCACCTCGCTGAATACCTCGATGGTGCCACCCATCAGCTCTACAATGCTTTTGGTGATCGCCATGCCAAGCCCGGTGCCCTGGACCTTGTTCGTCGTGCTGTTTTCCGCCCGGGTGAAGGCGTCGAAGATGGTTTCCAGATACTCAGGGGTCATGCCGTATCCGTTGTCCTCCACCTCGATGCGAATGTGCTCATACTGGCTGGAGCGCTGCTTGAGCCCCACAATGCGGAACCAGATACTGCCGCCCTCCTGGGTGTACTTGACGGCGTTTGAGAGCAGGTTAATCAGAATTTGATTGATTCTTGTCTCATCACCCATCAGATACTCATGTTTGACGCCGGTCACATCCACATGGAGGGCCTGCTTTTTGGCCCTGGCCATGGGCTGGATGATAGCGTCCACAGAGGACACCAGATCGTTCAAGGTGAATTTCTCAAAATTAAGGACAACCTTTCCGCTCTCAATTTTGGAGACGTCCAGAACGTCGTTAATGAGGCTGAGCAGATGCTGCCCAGAAGCCATGATTTTTTTCGTGTACTCTCGTACCTTGACCGGATTTTCTGCGTCCATGGCGAGCAGCGTTGTAAAGCCAAGAACCGCATTCATTGGGGTACGAATGTCATGGGACATGTTGGAGAGAAATGTGGTTTTTGAGTTGTTTGCGATTTGCGCCGCCTGAAGCGCCTGTGACAGCTGCTGGCTGTGCAGCTCCCGCTCAGCCTCTCGTTCCTTTCTAAGCTTGATCTGCTGCCGTTGATTGAAATAGTACAAGATACAGCACAGAAGGAAGGCGGTCAGCATAACGGCCACAACGATGAAGATATTTTGATTGATGGTCGTCCCTTCCTGCTGGATAGCCTCAATGGGCACATATCCAACCAGAAAAATTGCCCCGTTGTTGATTGGCCACATATAGTTCAGGGCGTTGGCACCCCGGATATCGTGATAAAAAAGGATATGCCGGCCTGTGTCCAGGCATTCCTCCACCTCTGTCCGCAGCTCCGGGTCCTGTATGCTGTTGGCCCGGTAAAAATCGGTCAGATTCAGGTGCCCCGCGCTCCGCATGCCCATCCCCTTTGGCTTCAGGACAAATCTCTCGCTTTCCGCGTCCATCAAATAAAGGGTAGCCTTTTTATTATAAAATCCGTCTGGGAGTGATTTGTCCAGAGAATCGTAGATATACTCCACATACAGCGTTCCGAGCTCCCGCCCCTCCCTGACAACAGGGCATTGGATGGAGTAGGCCCATGTTCCCATATGATTCAGATAGGATTGGGAAACCGGCAATCCATTTACAGTCTTTTCCGAAGAGAAGTTCAAGCTCTCCGGAGAAAATATTTCTCCGTTGCTGGATATACCCTGGCTTTCCCCTGTCAGGACCAGAGACAGCTTTACCATAACGGTCTGGTTGTTGTGATAGGTGAGGATATATTCCTCCGGGACCTCCGCCGCGGCGATATCCTGAGCGACCAGCGTCTGAAACTCCGCTTCGTTTTTCAGGATGGCCTCTATGGTGCATTTGATCAGGTCCAGGCTCTCACTGAGGTTTTGAACGGCTGAATCGGACATCTCCCGGGATATCTTTCTCGCTACCGAAAACACGACAGTTCCCAGAATGCAGAAGACCAGAATAATAGGGAGAAACAAAGAGAGCCCTTGGTTCTTTTTGCCAACTGCCTTTTTCATCGCAAATCGCCATCCCGCCGTTCAGATTCCAAGAGAAACAATTGTCCAGCATTTGCCATACCGCCATACTCCATTATATCACATTCACATGGGTGATGTGCCCTGTGTCAGGCGGTCCTGCCGGACTACAGCATAGTTTTCGCTTTCGTAAGCTCCTGCGCGATATTCAGCACATGGTCGCCGATGCGCTCAAAGTCGGTAAGAAGCTCGGAATAGAGGATACAGGCCTCGTCAGAACAGATACCGTCCCGCATGCGAATCAGCTGATCCCGACGAAAATCGGCGGTCATATCATCAATTTTCTGTTCCAACTGGGCCACCCGGGCCAGCCACTCCGGGTCTCCCGCGTCGCTGGACAATAGGGCGGACACCGCCCGGAGGGAGAGGTCCCGCATCTGCCGGACCTCGTTTTGCGCAAACTCAGAGAAAGGGATGTCCTGTTCCGCCAGCAGTCTGGTATAGCCGGCCAGATTGTCCGCATGGTCTCCAATGCGCTCAATATTGCCGGAGATAGCAAAAAGGCTGCTGACCACCCTGGAGCCCCGCTCGTTGGTCTCAATGGTGATAAGCCGGGAAATATATCGGGAGATCTCCCGGTTCAGAAAATCTATGTATTGCTCCCGGCGCTCCACCCGTTCCAGAGGGGTGACATCCCGGGCTAGAACCGCCTTGAAGCTGGTATCCACGTTCTGCCGCGCCATCTCCAGCATTCGGTGCAGTTCGTTGCGCAGCTGGTCCACTACGATGGCGGACACACCCAGGCCGCCGTCCTTGCCGCCGGCGGCGACAGGGGTGAGGTATACAAGGCGCATCCCTTTCTCGGCCTCCGGAGCGGGAGCCTCCTGGTCGGGGAGGATTCGGGTAGCCAGCTTGGCCATCTGGTTGCCCAGTGGGAGGAGGAGAAGTGTGGTGGTCAGATTGAAGATCACATGCATCACGGCGATTTGAGCCATGGGCCCCGGAACCACGGAGGCAATCAGGTCCGTGAGTGGGAAGAGCATAACGATGGCGGTGAAGATGCCAGTGCCGATCACGTTGAACATCAAATGGACGCAGGTGGCCCGTTTGGCGTCCCGGCTGGTGCCGAAGGAAGCCAAAACAGCGGTGATACAGGTACCGATGTTCTGCCCGAACAGAACATAGACAGCGCCGGAAAACTCCACCACACCGGCGGCGGCAAGGGTTTGCAGAATGCCTACAGAGGCGGCGGAGGACTGGATCAGGGCGGTGAAGAGCGCCCCGAACAGGATGCCCAGAATAGGGTTGGAGAGCGTGCCCATCAGGGTGATAAAGGCCGACACCTCACGCAGAGGCTCCATTGCGGCGCTCATCATGTCCATCCCGATAAACAAAATGCCCAGTCCGGCCATAAGCTGTCCAATATGCTGGAGCTTGGACCTCTTGGTAAAGACCATCAGGGAGACTCCCACAAAGGCCACCAGCGGGGCAAGGGCCCCCACATCCAACGCAATGAGAAGTCCGGTGGTGGTTTTGCCCACATTGGCTCCCATAATCAGCCAGACCGCTTGACTTAGGGTCATCATTCCGGCGTTGACAAAACCGACCACCATAACCGTGGTGGCGGAGGAGGACTGAACGGCGGTGGTGATGAGCGCACCCAGCAGAATGCCCATAAAACGGTTGGAGGTTAGCCTTTCCAGAACGGATTTCATCTGGTTGCCTGCGGCCGCCTCCAGGCCGGCGCTCATCATCTGCATCCCATGCAGGAACAGAGCCAGACCGCCGAAAACCCCGAAAAACTCTAAAAGATTCATATAGTGTCCTTTCCGCGGCAGGCCGCATGGATTCCATTCTACAAATATTCCAAAATTTCTCCATTTTTATTATAGGTGTACAGCTCCAAACCTGTCAACTGACATTCTCTACAATCTTCCAAGATATCTCATGGGGATGGAAGAATGCCCCCCTGATATGGTCATGGTCCAATATCAGGGGGGTATCTGTTTTTCTGGAGCGGTTCGGCCCTGCGGAAGGATAGAAGATTATTTTCTCTTCTTTTTCTTGTCAAAGAAGCCTTTCAGCCCGCCCTCGGGGACCTCCTCGCCCATTGCGGCGGCAAAGGTGTGGAGGGCCGATTTCTGCTCGGCGTTGAGGCTGACGGGTACCTGGACTCGGACGGTAACGTACTGGTCGCCCCGGCGCTGCCCCCGGCTGTTCAGGTCCGGAATGCCCTTGCCCCGGAGGCGGAAGGTGGTCCCCGTCTGAGTGCCGGCGGGGAGGCTGTATTTTACCTTGCCGTCGATGGTGGGGATCTCCAGCTCCGCGCCCATAGCCGCCTGATAGAAGCTGATGGGCTGTTCGTAGAGCACGGTGACGCCGTCCCGCTGGAACTGGGGGTGGGGCTTCACCTGTATCCGCACCAGCAGGTCGCCGGAGGGTCCGCCGTTGGTCCCGGCGTTGCCCTGTCCCCGCATGGAGACGGCCTGACCGTCGTCGATGCCCGCCGGGATGGTGACGGTGATACGCTGCTTTTTCCGCACGCTGCCCGCCCCGCCGCACTTCTTGCAGGGGGTGTGGATGATTTTTCCCGTCCCCCGGCACTTGGA
>CATKHE010000103.1 GCA_949747935.1 uncultured Eubacteriales bacterium | reverse complement strand
GTCATCAGCAGGGCGGCGAGGAAGAGCTGTCCCGCCCGGGCGAAGGCGTCCAGCTTGCCCCGGCCCATCCACAGCAGGAGGGCGGTCACCGCCAGCAGAAAGAACCACAGGGAGCCGTCCCGCTCCCCGGAGGCGAACAGGCGCTGGGCGCACAGCCGCAGGCGGAGGGACAGCAGAAGAAGCGCCCATACTATATATAGCAGCAGGACCGTCCTTCCGGGCCATTTTCCCAGCAGCGCGGTGATCCTCTGGCCCAGTCCCTTCCGACCCGCCAGAGAGCCCATGAGCCACCCCGCCGCCAGCACCAGGGGGGCGGCCAGCGCCGCCGCCAGCCACGCCCCCCGGCCTGCACCAGGCAGGAGCAATGCGGGCAGCAGCTCCGCCGCTGGGGCCATCACCCCCGCCCACAGCAGGGCCATGAGCTGGGTGCGGGAAATTTTGTCGTCTTTCATACGGCGCTTCCTTCCACATAGGGGAGGCCTTTGGCCGCCCTTCTTTAATACGTGTCTTCCGCTGTAATGCGGGCGGCCAAAGGCCTCCCCTACAAAATCTTTACCTCAACCCGAATCTCAAATGGAACCCGTCCAAACCACTCCGGCCAGCTCTCCTGCACCCTCTGCCATCGGGCCGGGTGGGCAACGCCGGCTTTCGCCCCCAGGCCGGTGCAGTCGGTCCCCCAGGCTTGGAGCCGGACCAGCGCCGCCTCTATACGGTTCCGCTCCCGGGCCTCCAGTTCCGTCCGGAGCCGCAGCAGTCCGCTCTCGTCGGGACGGCTCTCGTATTCAGACAGCCGCGCCTCTATTTCACACACCAGCCGCAGAACGGAGGGGGCGTCTCCATAAAATTCCAGACCGCTTCTGGTGTGGGCGGAGGTGATTTTGACAGATGCCCTTTGACTCGGCGGCCCGGCCTCCAGAATATCGGCGGAGGGTCCGCCCGCCAGAAGCTCCAGACCCTTGGCCTCCTCGCCCCCCAAAAAGCCCAGCAGGGTCTCTCCCTTTAAAATCCCATAGCCGCTCTCCGCCAGAACGGCCCCCTCCCCGGCAGGAGTGAGGGCCGGAACATAGGCAGAGCCCCGCTCCAGCAGGTCCGCGTACACCTCCCCGGCGGTGCGAGTCAGGTTAGCAATGCCCATTTTGCTGTCGTGCTGGATATTTTCCAGCCGGCTGTCCGCCCCTTGGTCCCCGCCGGTGGACAGTGCCTCCCGGGCGGTCGCCCCCTGAATCAGCCACAGCTGTGCTCCCAGTCCCAGCTCGCTGTCCCGGGCGAAGTAGTCCAGCACAGGCCGGACTCCCCTCTCCGCCAGATCCTCCCCCAGAAGGATCTGGTCCACATACCCAAAGAAGACGTAGCTGTCGCTCTGCCCCTGCATCGCCAGACAGGCCGCGCTGAGAGATTCCCGGTCCGCCGCCAAGGTGAGTGCGGCCTCCCCTTCAGACTGGAGCCCCTTGGCTCTGGGCCCTGTGGATCCGGTCACCGCTACCCCGGCGGGGGATGTGTCCACCCCCATAGTGCGCAGAAGGGCCATGTCTCCCATCTCCCGGGCAGCGGGCAGACCGGAACAGCCGGACAGGAGCAGGCAGACGGCCAGCAGGGGAACGAGGTGTTTTTTCATCGCTGGTTCCTCCTGTTTTTTGTCTTGACAGGTCCGTCCCGCCACTTCATCATGGGCAGAGGCAGGCGGAAGAGGCTAGGGTGGCCCCGGGGCACTCTGGTCCCGGTGGTGAAGGGGGCCAAATAGGGCACACCGAAGGATTCCAGCTCCGCCAAGTGATAGATGAGGGCGGCGCAGCCCAGGGCCAGACCGGTCAACCCGCCCAGGCTGGCCAGGATGGCCAGCAGGAACCGCCACAGCCGCAGGGCGTTGCCCAGATCCTGCGACGGCATGGTGTAACCCGCCACCCCGGCGATGGCCACGGCGATGAGGACTGCGGGGGAGACGATGTGGGCCTCCACCGCCGCGTTGCCCACCACCAGTCCCCCCAAAATGGAGACGGTGGCCCCGATGGGACCGGGGAGGCGCAGGCCGGCCTCCTGGATGACCTCGAAGGCCAGCAGCATGATGAGCACCTCGAAGATGGTGGAGAAGGGGACCTCCTGCTTGGCGGCCACGATGGACAGGGCAAGCTTGGGGGGGATGGCCTCGGGGTGGAAGGTGACCAGGGCGATATACAGCCCGGGCACCAGCAGGGTGATGAGGGCGCACAGCCACCGGATGATGCTGAGGGCAGAGGCCACCAGCCAGTGGTAGGCCCGGTCCTGTCCCGTTTTGAAGAACTGGTCGATGGTCCCTGGCAGAACCCACCCCAGGGGGATACCATCGGCCAGCAGGCCGACACGGCCCTCCAGGAGTCCCTGACAGAACCGGTCGGGCCGCTGGGTGTAGGGCATGAGGGGGAAGGGGGACCGGGCCGCGTCCACCAGATACTCCTCCAGACTGCCTGCCGCCTCCACGCCGTCGATGTCAATGGCCTCCAGCCGCTCCTCCAGCAGAGCCACCGTGTCCGGGTCGGCGATGCCGTCGATCCAAAGCACGTCCACCGGGGTGAGGGACTGGCGGCCCACGATGTGCTCCCGAATTTTCAGCTCCGGGGCCCGGAGCCGGCGGCGGACCAGGGATGTGTTGGTCCGCAGGCTCTCCACAAAGGAGTCCCGGGCTCCCTTCAGAGCCGGCTCGTTCTCCGGCGCCCCCACCGACCGCTTCTCCTCGGTAGCCACAGGGAAAATG
>CATKHE010000102.1 GCA_949747935.1 uncultured Eubacteriales bacterium | reverse complement strand
GTTCCAGGGGAAGGTACGACGGGACCTGAGTATACCGCCTATGTGTTCGACCAGGACTGCGTCGTCACCCGGAAGGACGGTCTCCCCCTTACAGATTTTATCCTTGAAGATGGCGCTGATAGATATTGGGTTAACATAGGCAATAAAGATTTTCCATATGCTGATGTTGACGTTGCTGGGATTTCCGCAGACTTTGAACATTACTGGCTATTTCAATTTGGCACAAAGGACAGTGATGACAAAGATGACTGGAGCCCCTATATGATGTCCAAGAAAGGCTTGGACAGCTTATCTATTAAGTATGATGATGCTCCTTCTTACGTCGCCGTGGTGGAGTACCGCACTCTGTCTGCCCAGCCCACCACGCCGTCCGAGCCCCAGCAGCCCGTCACTCCCGACGCTCCCGGCAGCTACACCGTGAAGAAGGGCGACAGCTGGAGCTCCATCTGTACCAACTTCTACGGCACCAACGCCCAGCGGTATGAGCTAATCAAGGCCAACAAAAACGCCGCTCTGAAGGAGGGCACAGTCATCACCCTGCCTGAGAAGCTGGGCAAGGCCATTCTGCTCCCCGCCCCCGCCGCGGCTGAGGGCGAGAAGCTGTACACCGTGAAGGCCGGCGACACCCTGGGCAAGATCGCCGCGGCGGAGTACGGCAGGGCCGGCGAGTATCAGGCCATTTTCCAGCGCAACGCCGACCGGCTGAAAAACGCCAACACCATCTACGAGGGCCAGGTCATCGTCCTGCCCGCCAAGAAGTAATTAAAACATACCAGCGGCGGATGACAGAAGGGTCATCCGCCGCTGCACCTTTGGCGTGTCTCGTGCTTGCTACAGCTGAGGGGGCAGGGAGTCGTCCTCCCGGACCCAGTCCTCCACATGGACCACGGTGTAGTCTGTCTCGGTGTCCCGAATGACCACCCGCTGGATGCCGGCGTTGATAATGAGCCGGCGGCACATGGAGCAGGATGTGGAGTGGGGTATGAGGGCCCCGGTTTTGGGATCCTTGCACACCATATAGAGGGTGGCCCCCAGCACTTCGCTGCGGGCGGCGGAGATGATGGCGTTGGCCTCAGCATGGACCGAGCGGCACAGCTCATACCGCTCCCCGGAGGGGATCTTCATAGCTTCCCGGGTGCAGTAGCCCAGATCCATGCAGTTTTTACGTCCCCGGGGAGCGCCGTTGTAGCCGGTGGAGACGATCTCGTCGTGCTGGACAATGATGGCCCCGTAGCACCGGCGCAGGCAGGTGGAGCGCTCCAGCACGGTCTCGGCGATGTCCAGATAGTAGTTTTCCTTGTCAATGCGTTTCATGGGCGTGACCTCCCACAATTCGTCTGATACCGACAGTATAGACGATTTTCCCCGTTTGCGCAAGTATTTCCTATAAATATCCCTTGAGATGGTTGGAAACGGGCCAAAAGGCGGTGGAATTTACATATTGTTTACGAAATTCATCTTGACGCTCCTGATAAGAAGCGATATCATATAAAATATATTCTGGCAGGCGTACCTCGCCTGCCATGTCCATTCAGCCAAGGAGGCGCTCTGATGATCCGCAACGCGATTCAGCGATTTATGTATGGCCGCTATGGAAACGACCCGTTAAATCTGTTCCTCATGGGCCTGTATCTGTTGCTCTATCTGGTGTTTCTCTTTGTCCGGCTGGCACTGCTGTATTGGGTGAGCTTTGTACTGCTGGCCTGTGTGCTGTTCCGCATGCTCTCCCGCAACATTGACAGGCGGCGGGCGGAGAACGCCAAATTCATGCGGGCGGCCAGCCCGGTTCTGAGCTGGCTGCGCCTGCGGCGCAGTATCCGCCGGGACAAGGAGCATGTCTATTTTCAATGCCCCAGCTGCGGTCAGCGGCTGCGGGTCCCCCGCGGCAAGGGCAAGATCACCGTCACCTGCCGCTCCTGCGGGGCGAGCTTTCAGGAGAAAAGCTGAATACCTCAACATTTCGGCCCGCCCCTCCGGCGGGCCGTTGTGTTTTTTCGGAACCTGTGCTATACTGAAGAAAACACCCCGTTTTGCAGGGCAAGGGCTTTGCCCTTGCCTTTTCGCGGAAATGGGTTCCAGGCAGGGGCGGAGCCCCTGCCCCGCATTACGAAACCAAACGTAATCCATATTAGAAAGGAGCACCCACATGAACGACAGATACGACGTTGCGATCCTGGGCTGTGGAGAGGCGGGTATCTTTGCCGCCTACGAGCTGGTCCATCTCCACCCCGAGCTGAAGGTGCTGGCCCTGGACCAAGGGGCGGACATCTACCACCGCAGCTGCCCCATTGTGGCGGGGAAGGTGAAGGAGTGTATCCACTGCCCCGTGTGCCACACCATGTGCGGCTTCGGCGGGGCCGGGGCCTTCTCCGACGGAAAGTTCAACTTCACCACCCAGTTTGGCGGCTGGCTCACCGACTTTATGGAGCCCGCCCATGTGATGGAGCTCATCGACTATGTGGACTCCATCAACGTGGCCCACGGGGCCACCACCCAGGTGTTCTCCACCGAGAGCGATGCCGCCCGGCAGTTGGCCCGCCGGGCCCTGGCCTACGACCTCCACCTCCTCCAGGCCCGGTGCAAGCACCTGGGCACCGAGAACAACCTGCGCATC
>CATKHE010000101.1 GCA_949747935.1 uncultured Eubacteriales bacterium | reverse complement strand
CCCGACTTGGCCTATATGTTCGGCTCCACCTCTAAAATCAGCATCCCCGGGGCGGGGGTGGCCTTCTTCGCCGCCTCCAGGGCCAATGTGGACTTTACCCTCAAGCAGCTGGACGCCCAGTCCATCAGCTGGGATAAGATGAACATGCTGCGCCACGTGCGCTTCTTTAAGGACCTGGACGGCATTCGGGCCCAGATGGACCGGCACGCCGCCATCCTCCGGCCCAAGTTCGACGCGGTACTCTCCACGCTGGACGGTGAGGTGGGCGGTACCGGGGCCGGAACCTGGGTGAAGCCCAAGGGGGGCTATTTTGTCACCTATATGGCCATGCCGGGCTGCGCCAAGCGGATTGTCCAGCTGTGCAGGGAGGCCGGCGTGGTCCTCACCGGCGCCGGGGCCACCCACCCCTATCACAAGGATCCGGAGGACAGCTATATCCGTATTGCCCCCTCCTTCCCCTCTCCCGAGGAGCTGACCCAGGCCATGGAGGTCTTCTGCACCGCCGCCAAGCTGGCCGCGGTGGAGAAGCTGCTGGGATAATTAAAGAAACCGGGCCGGCTTCCTCTCAACGGAGAAAGCCGGTCCAGCTTTTGCCGCATCAGCCTCCGGCGGGGGGATATTCGTTGCAGAGCAGGCGGTAGGGGGGCTCGTCCTCCTCGACAGAGGGGAAGCGGCCCACAGGGGGATTGAAGCGGTTGTCGGAGTTGTCGTCGTTGCACTGGCTGACCTCACCCAGCAGAACCGGGCCGGTCCCCTCCTCTACGGAAAAGTCGTGATACAGCCGCTGCTGGATGTGGATGCTCTCCCCGGGGGTCAGGCGGACCTGAGTCCCGGCGGGGACGGTGCGGGTCCGCCCGTCGGTGTGGACGGTGACATCGGAGGCGTAGTCGATCTCCTCGTCGGGCAGGGAGTTATACACCCGGATGAGCACATTGCCGCCGCCGCGGTTAATGATGTCCTCCGTCTTGTACCAGTGAAAATGGTTGGGGGCGTACTGCCCCTCCTTCAGGTAGAGCAGCTTTTCGGCGTACACCTTGGGGTACTTGTCCGCCATGGCGCGGTTTCCGTTGCGGATGGTAATCAAGGAAAAGCCGAAGCGGTCAAAGTCCCCTTTGCCGTAGTCGGTGATGTCCCAGCCCAGCATACAGTCCCGGACCTCGTCATACTCGTGTCCCAGCTCCCGCCACCGTTCCGGTGTAAAGGAGCAGAAAGGGGGCAGGGCGAAGCCGCAGCTGGCGCACATGGCCTCCAGCTCCTTCAGAGCCCGGTTTATCTCAGATCTTTTCATAGCGGTGTCTCCTTCCGGCAGATTCAGAGCTGGGCGAGGAAGGCCTCAATTTCCGCCCGGGCAGGCAGGGCGGGAATGGCCCCCTTCTTCTGGACGGTGAGGGCTCCGGCGGCGTTGCCGTACTCCATGGCGCGGCTGACGATCTCTGCCGTGAGCTGGCCGGTCCGCTCCACCCCCTGAATGCGCAGGCTGGACAGAAAGGCACCCCAGAAGGCGTCACCTGCGCCGTTGGTGTCCACACAGGGCACCTTCCGGCCTGAAACGTCCCAGCGGTCTCCGGCGAAGAAGCACCGGGCCCCGGCCCCGCCCAGAGTCTCCACCACCGCGGCAATGCCAAACTGCTCCATCAGGCCGGGCAAGGCCGCCTCGCCGCCCATCATGTCCACCTCCTCGTCGGACACCTTCAGCAGGTCCACATAGGGGAGGATTTCCCGCACCTTCCCGGCGCAGGCGGCCTGGTCGTCGTTCCACATCACACTCCGGTAGTTCACGTCGAAGCTGACCAGCTTTCCCAACTCATGGCCCAGACGCAGGGCCTTGACGGTGGCCTGGTCCGCCGGGGAGGCGGACAGGGAGCAGGAGCCGGCGTGGACGATGACGCTTTCTTGGATGTCCTCCTCCCGCACGGCCTCCTCCTCAAGGAACATGTCGGCCCCAGGCTTCCGGGCGAAGGTGAAGCTGCGGTTGCCGTCCGGGGCAAGGGTGACAAAGGCCAGGGTGGTGATTGCCCTGCCGCACAGTTTGGAGTTGAGGACCTTCACGCCGTTTTCCTCCAGGGTCTGGAGAAGAAAGCGGCCGAAATCGTCGTCTCCCACACTGCTGCACACGCCCGCGGTCAGGCCGCTGCGGGCGGCGGTGATGGCGGCGTTGCCGGGGGCACCGCCGGGATTGCGGATGTAGCTGGCCGGCTCGCTGCCGGGGGTGAAGTCGATGACAAGCTCTCCGAGGCTGTAGAGGTCCATAAATTACCCGCCTTTCGATGGTGTGGATTGGTCAGTCCAATGGTATGATGGAATATCTGGCTTTTATTATAGCGAATCCGGGGAGAAATGCAAGGATTGAAGAGCGGAAATGTCCTTGGCTGTCCCAATTTCTGATTTCTTGTTTGCATTTTCCCAAAAATGTGATAGAATAGCCGCCGAAGCGTACCAGCGCCGGCCTGCCGCCGTGAGAAAGGATGTATGACTGTGGAGGACCTGTCTTTTTCTGTCTTTCCCAACGAGAATTTTCTGGACCTGCGGCTGTATCAATACGGCTGGGAGCAGTGCGCCCCTCTGCACTCCTACGGCCCCTCGGTGCGCAACCATTATCTGTTTCACTATGTGATCTCCGGCAAAGGCTGGCTGGACTCCACCGGGGCCAACGGGGTGACAAAAAAATATTTTCTGGGAAAGAACCAGGGCTTTCTGATCTGCCCCGAGCAGGTCAACACCTACCGCGCCGACAAGACCGACCCCTGGAAGTATGTCTGGCTGGAATTTGACGGCCTGCGGGTAAAGGAGTATGTGGAGCGGGCAGGGCTGGGGTTGTCCCAGCCTGTATACGGTCCCCTGAGCGCCGCCCAGGGGGAGACGGTTCGGGACACCATGCTCTACATCGCCGACCACAGCCAGGCCTCCCCCCTCCACCTGATCGGCCACCTGTGCCTGTTCCTGGACGGGCTGATTCAGTCCTCCGCCACCCGGCTGGAGCCGCGGGGCGGCCAGCTGAGGGACTTCTACATCCAGGAGGCCATCACCTATATGGAGCACAACTATCAACGGGAGATCACGGTGGAGAATGTGGCCGACATGTGCAAGCTGAACCGCAGTTATTTCAGCAAGCTGTTCAAGGACGAGATGGGCTGTCCTCCTCAGGAATTTCTCATCCGCCTGCGCCTGTCCAGGGCGGCGGAGCTGATGAAGACCACCGGAACGCCCATTGGCAGTATTTCAACCATGTGCGGCTATCCCAGTCAGCTCCACTTCTCCCGGGCGTTCAAGAAGCGCTACGGCGTATCGCCCCGGGAGTGGCGGGCGGAAAATCAGGTGAAAAGAACGAGGTGACCGCGTTCGCGGCCGCCTCGTTTTCGTTTGGTCAGATTGCGGACAGATACAGCTGAATGGACTGGTAGTCTCCCTGGAGCATGGGCAGGGGATAACCGGCGTTCATCAGGGTGTCACCGGGGAAGGCTCCCTCGCCGTTCATCTGATAGGTCAGCCGGGGGTCCAGGCCCTTGAGCCGCAGCGTGTGGAAGGGAGCGGCGGCGTGGACGGCGCCGGTCACAAGGGACACCAGCGCCTCCCGCCTGTCGGGAGAGACCTGCTCCCATGCGGTGTAGGGTCCTTCGGCGAAGGGGTCGGTGAGGCGGTAGTAGTCCCCCCGCTGGATCAGGTCGTAGTGCTCCTTGAAGAAGGCGATCTGGGCCTTGATGGCTTCCTTTTCCTCCTGGGTGGTCTTGCTGGGGTCCATCTCATAGCCAAAGGTACCCGACATAGCCACCGTCCCTCTGGTCTCCAGGGAGGTGACGCGGTGGTTCGCCTCATTGGGCACGGCGGAGACGTGGGCCCCCATGGTGCTGATGGGATAGCAGAAGGAGGTGCCGTACTGGATACGCAGGCGGTCGATGGCGTCGGTGTTGTCGCTGCACCAGATCTGGGGGGTGTAGTAGAGCAT
>CATKHE010000100.1 GCA_949747935.1 uncultured Eubacteriales bacterium | reverse complement strand
GCCAGTCCGTAGAGAGACTTGCCCAGCAGGTTGCCCGCCGCGATGGAGGGGGCCAGCAGGATGTCGGCGTCGCCGGCCACCGGGCTGCGGTAGCCTTTCACCGCCGCCGCCTCTTTGTCGGTGGCCAGGTCCAGGGAGATGGGCCCCTCCACCAGGCAGGGGCCGAAGTCCCCCCGCGCTCCCTCGGCCTTGAGGACGGCACCGTCCGCCGTCTCGGGCATGGCAGGGTTCACCGTCTCCACGGCGCACAGGACGGCCGCCTTGGGGCGGTCATAGCCCAGGAAGCGGCAGAAGTCCAAGGCGTTGCTCAGAATGTGCCGTTTCTGCTCCAGGTCGGGGGCCACCACCATGCCGCCGTCGGTGACATAGAGGAGCTTGTGATAGCCGGGCACGTCCAGAATGGCCACATGGGACATGACCTGACTGTCCCGGATGCCCGTCTCCCGGCTGACCACCGCCTTCAGCAGTGTACCGGTGGGGAGCATTCCCTTGATGAGCATGGATCCCGCGCCGGAGCGGATCAGCTCCACTGATTTGGCCGCGCACTGCGCGTCGTCTCCAGCGTCCGCCACCCGGGCGGGGTCCAACTCCTCCCCCAGGCCGCGGGCGATGGACAGAATCTCCTCCCTCCGGCCCACCAGGATGGGGCGGATCAGCCCGTCCCGCCGGGCGGCAAAGACCGCCTGGAGAGTGTGTTCGTCGTGGGCCGCCGCCACCACCGCCTCCTTGGGCGGCAGGCCGCACAGCCGGGTTTTCAGCTCGGGAAAGCTGGCAATGACCATAGGACATCCCCTCTTCTTCTGTTGATAGGTACATTTTAACATCAGAATGGGAAAAAGTATAGCGGTAAATTGCCGGGCCGGCGGCGCTCCGTTGGCAGATTTTCACGCCGGGGCGGGCATTGTCCGCCCGCTCCTGAAACGCAGGGCAAGGGCCGCTGCCCTGCATAATGCACCCGGCCAGACAAGCTTGCCTGGGCGTCTTCAAGGCCTTGTATGGAGACAAAAAGCGTGGTATAATAAACCGTTACGGTCCCTTTTGCCGACAAATGTTGGCCGGGGAAATCCAGAAATACAGATTGGAGTTTTGCCGCCATGACCTACAAAGAGGAATTCATTACCTTTATGGTGCGCTCCGGCGTACTCACCTTCGGGGACTTCACCACCAAGTCGGGGCGGAAGACCCCCTACTTCGTCAACACCGGCAACTACAAGACGGGCGCCCAGGCTGCCAAGCTGGGGGACTACTACGCTGCCTGCATCCAGGAGAATCTGCCCGAGGGGATCGACTGTCTCTTTGGCCCGGCCTACAAGGGCATCCCCCTGGCCGTCTCCGCCGCCGCCTCCCTCTTCCGCAATTACGGCCGGGACCTGCCCTACTGCTTCAACCGCAAGGAGGCCAAGGACCACGGCGAGGGGGGCTCCATGGTGGGCTGCAAGCCCCAGGCCGGAGACCGGGTGGCCATCATCGAGGATGTGGTCACCGCCGGCACCGCCGTGCGGGAGAGCATTGAGCTGTTCAAGCATGTGGCTGACGTCAATATGAAGGCCCTCTTCGTCTCGGTGGACCGGATGGAGCGGGGCACCCGGAACTGCTCCACCCTGGACGAGCTGCGCCAGGACTTT